>JASHUO010000124.1 GCA_030039975.1 Alphaproteobacteria bacterium | reverse complement strand
AGATCAGCGGACCCAAGGAGCCAGCCGCCGATTTCCTCCTGCAAGGCCCGGCCGAGCATGGCATCGCCGGCCTCGTCAACCTCTATGGCATTGAATCGCCAGGACTTACCGCGTCGCTCGCGATCGCGGAACGGGTCCTTTCGCTGCTCGACAGCCCTGCGCAATCGGCATTTCCGGGGCGCACGGCGGCCGGCTAGGATCGAGCCGAAACCGCAATCCCGAGGGAAGACCCGAGGAAAAGGAGAGGACGCCCATGGCCCAGATCACGGCGCTGCAACGCAGCAACGAGCCCGGCAGCGCCCCGAGCGAGCGCGAGACGCGCATCGCGCTGGCGGCGTGCTACCGCCTCATCGCTCATTTCGGCATGGACGATCTCATCTACACCCATATCTCCGCACGGGTGCCGGGCGAGCCCGGTCATTTCCTCATCAATCCCTTTGGGATGATGTTCCACGAGATCACCGCCTCGAGCCTGGTCAAGATCGACCATGAGGGTGCGGTCGTCGAGGACAGCCCCTATCCCGTGAACAAGGCCGGCTTCGTCATCCACAGCGCCGTCCATATGGCGCGGCCCGAGGTCAATTGCGTGCTGCATACCCATACGCGGGCCGGCGTCGCCGTCTCCTGCCTCGAGGAGGGCCTCCTCCATATCAACCAGCACTCGGCGATGTTCACCGATCGCGTCGCCTATCACGATTACGAGGGCATCGCCCTCGACCTCGACGAGCGCTCGCGGCTGGTGCGCGATCTCGGCGACAAGCCGGCGATGGTGTTGCGCAACCACGGCCTCCTCACCGCCGGGCACAGCGTGCAGGAAGCCTTCGTGACCATGTATTACCTCGAGCAATCCTGCCGCATCCAGATCGACCTGATGGCGACGGGCGGCAAGCTGACGCGGCTTTCGGACAATGTGGCGCGCCACACCGCCCAGCAATTTGCCGAATCGACGACGCCTTGCGGCGACCGCGAATGGCCGGCGCTCACGCGCCTTCTCGACGCCAAGGATCCGAGCTACCGGAATTAGTGGTCAGTCGTCAGTCGTCAGTGATCAGTCGTCAGTGATCAGTTGTCAGCCATACTGACGACTGATAACTGATAACTGACAACTCACTTTCCGAGTCGCCGCCAGAGGAAGAGTGGCCACAGCAGCACCGCCGGCAGGCTGTCGCGGAAGATCTCACCCTGGCGGCGCGGCGTAAAGTCGCCGGGCTCGGCGGCGCCGGGCTGCGGCTGGGCGAAAAGCGCGGCGCCCACAGCCACATACATCATCAGCAGGATCGCAACGCTGGCCATCGGACGCCCCCTCGATGGGTGAACGGCTCGAAGCGTGGCCGAACATGGTTAGCGAATGATGAATCCTCTGCTAGTCTGCCGCCGCCTGCGGCAAGACGGTGCAGCGATGCTCATTGGCGTACCCAAAGAAGTAAAGACTCAAGAGTATCGCGTCGGGCTGCTGCCGGGTAGCGTGCGCGAGGCGGTGCATCACGGCCACGAGGTGCTGGTCGAGAGCGGCGCCGGCGCCGGCATCGGCTTCGACGACGACGCCTATCGCCGCGCCGGCGCGCGCATCGCCGACGGCGCCGCCGAGGTCTTCGCCGCGGCCGAGATGATCGTCAAGGTCAAGGAGCCGCAGCCGCAGGAGATTGCGCGCCTCAAGCCGGGGCAGGTGCTGTTCACCTATCTCCATCTTGCGGCGGACCGGCCGCAGGCCGAAGGCCTCATGCGCTCCAGCGCCATCTGCATCGCCTATGAGACGGTGACCGATGCGCGCGGCGGCTTGCCGTTGCTCGCGCCGATGAGCGAGGTTGCTGGCCGCATGTCGATCCAGGTCGGCGCCCATTGCCTCGAGAAGGAGCAGGGCGGGCTCGGCATTCTGCTCGGCGGCGTTCCCGGCGTCGCCGCGGCCAAGGTGGTGATCCTGGGCGGCGGCGTCGCCGGCACCAATGCGGCGCGCGTGGCGATGGGGATGGAGGCCTATGTCACGGTCATCGACCGCTCGCTGCAGCGCCTCTATGAGCTCGACATGCAATTCGGCTCGCAGCTCCACACCCTGTTCTCGACCGTGGAGACGATCGAGCAGGAGGTGCTCTCCGCCGACCTCGTCATCGGCGCGGTGCTGGTGCCCGGCGCGGCGGCGCCCAAGCTGGTCAGCCGCGCCATGGTGCGGCAGATGAAGCCGGGCGCAGTACTCGTCGACATCGCCATCGATCAGGGCGGCTGCTTCGAGACCAGCCGCCCGACCACCCATGCCGACCCGACCTATGTCGAGGAAGGGGTCATCCATTACTGCGTCACCAACATGCCAGGGGCGGTCGCGCGCACCTCGAGCTTCGCGCTCAACAATGCCACCCTGCCTTTCGCCCTGGCGCTCGCCAACAAGGGCTGGCGCAAGGCGCTCGCCGAGGATCCGCATCTGCGCGCCGGCCTCAACATCGCCGCAGGCCGCGTCACCCATCCGGCGGTGGCCGGGGCGTTGGGCTTGCCGCTCAGCCCGGCCGAGGCGGCGCTGGCCGGGTGAAGCCTCGCCGCAGGCGTTCGATCGACTTGACCCGCTACGCCAAAAGTGGAATTTTTTCAGATCGATGACAGGCCCAGCGCGCGTAAAAGGTTAACGTGCTGGACGGCCTGCTGAAAACCGGCGATGGCCGGTAAGAAGGCTATCTGGGGGACGACCTATGAAAGACCGAGGCATCAAGCAGCGCGGCTGGAGCTGGTGGTACCTGCTGTTCCTGATCCAGTTCGTCGCCGCGCTCTGGCCACCCTTCTACAACAAGGCTGAGCCTCACCTCGCGGGCATTCCCTATTTCTACTGGTACCAGATGCTCTGGGTGATCATCGGCGCGGTGCTCACGGGGATCGTCTATTTCGCGACCGAGAGCCGGCAATGACGCCGCGCGCGGTATCCGGCGGCAAAGCAAATTCCACGGGGGAAGCATCGTGCAGGACGTGAACTGGACGGCTCTCATCATTTTCGTCTTGCTGTTTGCCTTCATCACTTGGCTCGGCTTCGCTGCGGCGCACTGGCGCCGGGGCGATCTCGACCTCTTGCATGAATGGGGGCTCGGCGGCCGGCGCTTCGGGACGGTCGTCACCTGGTTCCTGATCGGCGGCGACCTCTACACCGCCTACACCTTCATCGCGGTCCCGGCGCTGGCCTTCGGCGCGGGCGCGATCGCGTTTTTCGCGGTGCCCTACACGATCGTGATCTATCCGATCCTGTTCCTGGTGTTTCCGCGCCTCTGGTATGTCTGCCACAAGCACGGATACATCACCGCCGGTGATTTCGTTCGCGGCCGCTTCGGCAATCGCTGGCTCGCGCTCGCGGTGACGATCACCGGCATCGTCGCGACCATGCCCTATATCGCCTTGCAGCTCGTCGGCTTGCAGGTCGTGATCGGCGCGATGGGCGTCTCCGGATCGGGGCTTGCCGCCGATCTGCCGTTGATCATCGCGTTCATCATTCTTGCCGCCTTCACCTATTCGAGCGGGCTGCGCGCCCCGGCCTCGATCGCGATCGTCAAGGACATCCTCATCTATATCACCGCGTTTGCCGCGGTGATCGTCATTCCGATCGAGCTCGGCGGCTTCGGCAAGATCTTCGCCGCCGTGCCGGCGCCGAAGCTGCTGCTGGCCACGCCCGGGCCGAACACCACCGGCGCTTATGGCGTCTATGCGACCCTGGCCCTCGGCTCGGCGCTGGCGCTCTTTCTCTATCCGCATTCGATGACCGGGATCTTGAGCGCCAGCAGCGGCCGCGCCGTCCGCCGCAACGCCGCGCTCCTGCCGGGCTATTCCTTCATGCTCGGGCTCCTCGCGCTGGTCGGCTTCTTCGCCATTGCCGCCGGCGTCGGCGCGCTGCCGGAATACGCGGCCGGCTTCAAGCAGTTCGGCAACAATTTCGCAGTCCCGGCGCTGTTCCTCCACAGCTTCCCGTCCTGGTTTGTCGGCATCGCCTTTGCCGGCGTCGGCATCGGCGCGCTGGTGCCGGCGGCGATCATGTCGATTGCGGCGGCGAATCTCTACACCCGCAACATCCACCGCGAGTTCATCAACCAGAATCCGACCGACAAGCAGGAAGCGCAGATGGCGAAATGGGTGTCGCTGATCGTCAAGTTCGGCGCGCTCGTCTTCATCCTGTTCGTGCCGACGCAATACGCCATCTACCTGCAGCTGCTCGGCGGCATCTGGATCATCCAGACCTTGCCCTCGGTGATGCTCGGCGCCTATACGCGCTGGCCCAATGACTGGGCGCTGCTCATCGGCTGGGCCGTCGGCATCTTCGCCGGCACGGCGATGGCCATCGCGGCGAACCTGACGCCGACTTACGTGCTCCATATCGGCGGGTGGGCGCTCCCCGGCTACACCGCGTTCTACACCGTGATCCTGAACCTGGTGGTGGTCGCGGTTCTGACGCCGGTCTTCAACGCCATCAGGGCGCGGCCGGCCGCTCTCGACGAGACCGTCGCCTCCGACTACTTCGCCTGAGGCAAGCGCATCGCTATCGGTTGAAGCCGCGCCTGCGGCTCCGCTAGGGTCCGCCGCCGCGCAGCAGCAGGCGGCGAAGCGGGCGGATGGGAAGCCTTTTCGATCATGCGACCGCCGAGGCGCTTTCGGTCCTCGGCGAAGTGGTGCTGATCAACGTCGTGCTCTCCGGCGACAATGCCATCGTCGTCGGGCTGGCCGCCGCCGGGCTGCCGCCGCCGCAGCGGCTCTGGGCGCTGTGGCTCGGCATCGGCGCTGCTACGGTGCTGCGTCTCGCTTTCGCCGTCGCCGCCACCACCTTGCTGCGCATCCTCGGCCTGCTGCTCGCCGGCGGCATCCTTCTGCTCTGGGTCGCCTGGCGGCTCTGGCGCGAGCTCAGGGCCGGCGAAGCGGAGAGCCATGAGGGCGGCGGCGGCAAGAGCTTTTCCGCCGCGCTCTGGCAGATCGTCGTCGCCGATGTCTCGATGTCGCTCGACAATGCGCTGGCGGTGGCGGGCGCGGCGCTCGGGCACCCCGTGATCCTGGCGCTGGGCCTTGGCATCTCGGTGCTGCTGATGGGCGTTGCCGCCTCGCTCATCGCCTCGCTGCTGCTGCGCT
>JASHUO010000123.1 GCA_030039975.1 Alphaproteobacteria bacterium | reverse complement strand
TGAGGCTTCCGCTCACCGGCGGCTGCCAATGCGGCGCTGTCCGCTATGCTATCGGCGCCGCGCCCATCACCGTCTATGCCTGCCATTGCCGTGACTGCCAGCGCCAGACCGGCGCCGCCTTCGCGCTCTCCATGGTCGTGTCGCGCGATGCGATCCGCATCACGCAGGGCGCCGCGCAGGAATGGCTCCGTCCGGGCGCGGTGACGTCGAGCGGCACGCCGACGCTGTGCCTGCTTTGTGGCGTCTGCGGCGCTCGTCTTTATCACTTGCCCGAGCGCAACCAGCAGGTGGCGGTGGTGAAGCCGGGAACGCTGGACGACACCTCCTGGCTGAAAGCGGTCGGCCATATCTGGACTGCCAGCGCCCAGCCCTGGGTCGAGATCCCAGCGGCGACGGTGAATTTTCCGGGCCAGCCACCGGATTTTGCGGCCCTCGCCGCGGCATGGCAGGCGCGAGGGGAGCCGGCAGCCGCCTCCTGACGGCCGCCGACCCGCACTTTCGCCGCGGCTTCAGTCGCTCACGGCGTCCTCGACATCGGCGATGAGCTCCGCCTGCGACATCCAGACGAGATGGAGCTCGATCGGCTCGGCGAGGCCGCGCTGCAGCACCCGGAAGCAACGCTCGACCCGCGGAAAGCCGTAGCGCATCATCGGCAGGTTCTTGCGCACCAGCGGCAGCGCTACGAAGCCGAAGTGGAAATCGACGGCGTAACGTGCCAGGAACATGCTGCGCGCCAGCAGCGGCAGATAGGAGGAGAGGCCGCGATTGCGCCAGCGCGGATGCGTCCAGAGTCGGCCCGTCATCGACACCGTGCCGGCGATGCTGCGCGGCGTCTCGCACAGCATCTCCACCGGCTCGTCCGCATGCGGCACGGTCGGGTCGTTGTCGTACCACACCGCCAGGCTCTCGATCATGGGATAGAGGCTGGTCAGGCGGAACAGTTTCCCGGCGATGCAGGAGACCAGGCGATCATCGTCCTCCACCACCTTGAGCCAGAACGAGCGCTCCGGGCTCATGTCGTTGCAGCGCGGATCGAAGGCCGGGTTGACGCCGCCGCGATAATCCTCCATCAGCGGCGTCGCCGCAGCGAAGGCGGCGAAGTCGTGCTCGATGCTGATACGAAGGCCGAGCTGCTCGATTTTCTCGACCAGCCGATCGATGAACCAGGAATAATGCTGGCGCGGCTCGAGCGCGATCTCCCAGCCGAAGCGCGACGAGACCGGGCGCGGCAGTCGCTCGGTTGCATCGCTTTCGGCGCGAAGCAGGGTGCGGGCAAAGTGACGCGTCGTAAGTAGTGCCATGATCATCTCCTCTATCGATAGGTGTGAGTGCGCGACACGTTAGTCGTTGCGCACCCGCAACTATCGGCCCGGAACGGAGAATTTCGCGAGTACCGCGTGTCTATCAGGACTGGTACCTCGCGGGCGCGAGATTGATTTGAAGGGGTACGCCGAAAAAGGGTATTGTCGTCCGAAGTCGTTTCACCGAAAGGGGGTTGCCATGAACGTACTCAGGGCCGGGGACCGCGACTCCACCGGCACGCCGGAGGGCACCCGCCGCCGGCGCACGGCGAAGCTCGATGGGCCGCATCCCATCGACGTCCATGTCGGAGCCCGGATCCGCCATCGCCGCGCTGTCGTCGGGCTCAACCAGACCGAACTCGCGCTCAAGGTCGGCGTCACCTTCCAATCGATCCAGAAATACGAGCGCGGCACCAACCGCGTCAGCGCCAGCCGGCTGCAGGAAATCGCCCACGTCCTGGGTGTCCCCGTCAGCCATTTCTTCGAGGGCCTCGATAGCGGCGTGGCTGTCCCCGCCGCCACGACCGCGACAGACGCGCTCACCTCACAGGAGATCCGCGACCTCAACAACGCCTATGCCGCCATTTCCGACAAGGCTTTGCGTCAGGCGGTGCTGCATCTCCTGCGGAGTGTCGCCGAAGCGCCGGGAAGCGCCGCTGCGCTGCTGCCGACCGCGCGGTGAGGGCAGGCAATGATGAGGGCGGCCGTCGCGACCGAAGGGCCGGAGCGTTGCCGGAACCTGCTCTGCCTCGCCGCTTTCGAGATCGCTTCCGGCTTCTTTGGCACGGCGCGTGAGCATATCGTCAATGCCGCGCATTGCAGCGCCACCGGCCGCTGCGTGTCGCCGCGCCTCTGCGGCGCCGCGGAGGCGCCGCCTGCCGCCGAGGCCGCCGTGGTGAGTCTGCCTGCGCCACGGAGCTGCGCCGTGGCACCGCCGAAAAGCGGCGCGGCCGAAATCTTGGCGCTGACGCCGCCGACAGCGCATGCGGCGGACGCGGCAGGAAACCGGGTCGAGCGCCGGCCGCTCTCGCTCGGACGGCTGCAATCCAGCCGGAGGTTGTCGCTGCTGCTGGAATATTGGCGCGAGCTCTGGCTGCAGTCGCATGGCGCGATGATCGATTTCGACCCGGTGCGCCTGGTCCAGATCTCGGCGCTTGGCTGGGTCCATCTCATCGATGTCAGCGACGCCGACCCGACCCGGTTCTCGGTCCCGATCCGCGGCTGGCGCGTGCCCAACGCGGCGATCGGCGAGAGCCGTGAGGGCATGCAGATCGGCGAGCATCCCGTCCGCATTCTCGCCGAAGGCGTGATGGCCGATTATGCCGCGGCACGCGACAACGAGACGCCGCTCTACCACGCCATCCATTCGCAGCTCCGCGGCCACCGCTACACCTATCGCCGCCTGATCCTGCCGCTATCGAGCGACGGCAAGCGCACCGACCGGCTGCTGGTGGCGACGGATTTTGGATAGCCGTCAGCTCTCAGCCGTCAGCCGTCAGCTTTCCCGTTTGCTGATCGCTGACGGCTGACGGCTGACGGCTCCCTAGTGGTACCCCTCCCCCGCGCGCACCTTGCCGCGGAATATCCAGTGGGCATAGGCGAGATAGGCGAGGATGATCGGCAGGATGACGAGCACGCCGACACCGATGAAGTCGAGTGTCGGCGTCGAGGACGCCGCTTGCCAGAGCGTGACGCGCCACGGCACGGCATAGGGAAAGACGCTGACGCCCAGGCCGGAAAGGGCGAGGAGGAAGAGAAAGATCGAGCCGAGGAAAGGCACTGCCTCGTACCGGCTCGGTACGGCGCGCCAGATGACTAGGGCGGTCACCGCGGTCACGAAGGGCACCGGCCAGAGAAAAAGGATATTGGGCAGGCTGAACCAGCGCGCGCGGATCGGCTCATGCGCAAGCGGCGTCCAGAGGCTGATCAGCGCGATGAAAGCGAGCGTCGCCACCAGCGCCGGCCGTGCCGCGCGCTGCCCGAAGGCGCCGGTCGAGCCGCCGGTCTTGAGGATGAGCCAGGTCGCGCCCAACAGCGCATAGCCCGCCACCAGGCCAAGCCCGCTGACCACGGCAAAACCGCTGAGAAAGCTGAGCGCGCCCGGTTGCTCCGGCACGCCGTTGATGAAGGCGCCGAGCACGATCCCCTGGCAGAATCCCGCCAGCGCCGAGCCGAGCGCGAAAGCCCAATCCCAGAGCGCCCGGAAGCGCTCGGCGCGGAAGCGGAACTCGAAGGCGATGCCGCGAAAAATGAGGGCGAAGAGCATAAGCACCAGTGGCACGTAAAAGGCGGGCAGCAACGTGGCATAAGCGACCGGAAAGGCGGCGATGAGCAGCGTGCCGCCCAGCACCAGCCAGGTCTCGTTGCCGTCCCAGATCGGCGCCACCGAATTCATCATGCTGTCGCGATCGGCATCGCTCGGCGCGAAGGGGAAGAGAATGCCGATGCCGAGATCGAAGCCGTCCATCACCACATACATGGCGATGCCGAACCCCAGCAGCAGCGCGAAGAGCAGCGGCAGGTCGAGCGTCATTTGAACTTGTCCCAGGGGCCGCCGCCCCAAGGCCCGGCGCGCTTCGCCGCGGCTCCGGGCCAAGCTCGGCTCGGCGCCGTGTCGATGCCGGGCCGGACGCGTTCGGGCGGCTCTGGCCTCTCCTCTTCCGGCCCGCGCAGCACCAGGCGCATCGCATAGAAGAAGAAGGCGGCGAGCAGCACGAGATAGACGAGAACGAAGAGAATGAGCGAGGTGGCAACCGCAGAGACGGGGAGCGCCGCGGCCGCCTCCGCCGTGCGGAGATAGCCATAGACGACATAGGGCTGGCGTCCGGTCTCGGTCACCGTCCATCCCGCGAGGATGGCGATGAAGGGCAGCGGGCTCGAAAAGGCGCACAGCATGGCGAACCAGCGCGTCTCGTAGAGCTTTCCGCGCCAACGCAGAAAGCTGCCGGCCAGCGCGATCGCCAGCAGCAGGAAGCCGATGCCGGCCATCAGGCGGAAGGCGAAGAAAGGCAGCGGCACGTAGGGCCGGTCTTGCGGCGGTACCGATGTCAGCCCGGTCACTTCGCCATCCCACGAATGGGTCAGGATCAGGCTGCCGAGATCGGGGATGTCGACGGCATAGTCGTTGCGCTCCTTGGCCATGTCCGGCCAGGCGAAGAGCGTCAGCGGCACGTGCCGCGCCGTGTGCCAGCGCGCCTCGATGGCGGCGAGCTTCACCGGCTGATAGCGAAGCGTGTTGAGCCCGTGCTGGTCGCCAAGGAGGATCTGCACCGGCGTCAGGATCAGCGCGATCCAGAGCGCGAGCGAAAAGCCGGCGCGGGCGAAGTCGGCGTGGCGGCGCTGCCAGAGGTAAAAGCCCGAAACGCCGAGCACGACGAAGGCGCCGGTGATGTAGGCTGCCGTCACCATGTGCAGAAAGCGGTAGGGCAGCGAGGGCGTAAAGATCGCCTGCCACCACGAGGTCACCTCGAACTTGCCGTCGGCATCGACGGTGAAACCGGCCGGCGTCTGCATCCAGCTATTGGCGGCGAGAATCCAGAAGGCGCTGAACATCGCGCCGAGCGCGACCATGACGCAGGCGAAGAAATGGAATTTGGGCCCGACGCGATTGAGGCCGAACAGCATGACACCGATGAATCCCGCCTCGAGAAAGAACGCGGTCAGCACCTCATAGGTGAAAAAGGGGCCGATGACATTGGCGCTCTCCGCGGCGAAGATGCTCCAATTCGTGCCGATCTCGTAGGACAGCACCACGCCGGTGACGACGCCCATGGCGAAGCCCAACGCGAAGAGATGGATCCAGAAGCGCATGAGCTCGCGATAGACCGGTTTTCCGGTCGCGAGGAAGAGCGCGCTGACCAGGACGATGAAGCCGGAAACGCCAATGGTGTAAGCCGGCCACAGGATGTGGTAACCGATGGTCCAGGCGAATTGGAGGCGCGACAACAGGACCGTGTCCATGCGCGGAAACTCCGGCGTTCCGCTGGAAACGCCCGACCGGGAAGTCCATCTCCGGCGCGATTCGTCGCGGCGACACAGGGTAGCGCGGCCGGGGGCCGCCGCAACTCCGCCCGTGGGTGCTGCCATGACGAAAGCCGTTCTCCGCCGGCTGCAAGCCGTCCTCGCCGCGCTGCTGCTGCTTGGTGCTGCGGGCCCGACGCTCAGCGCTGCGGAATGGGACGTGCTGGGGCGCGAGACGCCGCGTTTCGATGCCGCCTCCGGTTCGGCCGCGGGCCGCGCTGCCGCTTGCGGAGAGGACCACGCAGACGCCGCGCAGCAGCAATTCTATGATTTCATCTTGCGCTATCTCGGCGCCGATGCCGCGGCCAAGCAGCTCGAGCGCTTTGAGCTCGCACGAGCGGCATCGCAGCGCCTGCCCTGCGACCGCTACTTGCTGCAACGCGACCGGGCGCGGGCGCAGCAGGCGCGGGACCGGATCGAGCCCATCCTGCGCGACCATGGCTTTTGAGCGCTACAGCCCTGCGCGCGAGGGGCTTGCCTCGGAGCGGCTTGCGGGCGGAAGCTAGGCTCCGGCAAGCCAGGGAGAAGGGATCATGGAGATTGTTCCGCTGGCCGAGGGCTTCGGCGCCGAGCTGCGCGGTGTCGGGCTGCTCGACGTCGCTTCGAGCGATGCGGCCTATCGCCAGGTCCGCGCCGCCTTCGAGGCGCATTCGCTGCTGCTCTTCCGCGAGCAGCAGGTGAGCGACGATGTGCAAGCCGCTTTCTCGCGCGCCTTCGGCCCGCTCGAGCTGGTGAAAGTGGGCTCGATCGGCCACGGCACCTTCTACAGCCGGCTCAACAATCGCGATGCCGACGGCAAGATCGTGCCGGAGAATCATCGCCAGATCTGGCGCGCCCGCGCCAACCAGCTCTGGCACACCGACAGCTCCTTCAAGCAGACGCCGGCGCTCGCCTCGGTGCTGTCGGCGCGCACCCTGCCCGGCGCCGGCGGCGAAACCGAGTTCACCTCCACGCGGCTCGCCTGGGAGCGGCTTGCGTCGGAGCGGCAGGAGCGACTGCGCGACGCCGTCGTGACGCATTCCTATGCCAATTCGCGCGACCAGATCCATCCCGAGCTGATGACGGCGGAAGAGCGCGCCGCGCTGCCGCCGGTGCGCTGGCGCATGAGCTGGCGCAACCCCGTCAACGGCCGGCGCGCGCTCTATGTCGCATCCCACGCCTATGCCATCGACGGCATGGGCGACAACGAGGCGAAGGCGCTGCTGGCCGAGCTCATCGCTTTCGCCACTCCGCCCGGGCGGACCTATCTGCATCGCTGGCGCCCGGGCGATGTCGTCATGTGGGACAACCGCGCCACGATGCATCGCGGCCGCCCCTGGCCGGTCGATCAGCTGCGCGTGATGGTCCGCACCACCATCCAAGCCCGCCGCGAAGACGGCCTTGAGGAAATGCGACCGGCGGCATAACCCCTCTCGCCTTGCGGGAGAGGGAGGGGCCCGGCGCAAAGCGCCGGGAGGTGAGGGGGACACTTCCACATGACCGAAGATCTTTGCTTCCTCTCCGCCGCCGAGCTGCGTGCCCGCTTCACCCGCCGCGAACTCTCGCCGGTCGAGGTGACGCGCGCCGTGCTGGCGCGCATCGATCGCCTGCAACCCGTGCTCAACTGCTTCATCACCATCTGCGCGGATGAAGCGCTCGCCGAGAGCCGCCGCGCGGAGGAAGCGATGATGCGCGGCGACACAAAGGGCCTGCTGCACGGCATTCCCTACACGGCGAAGGATCTGGTGAATACGCGCGGCGTGCGCACCACCTTCGGCTCGCTCCTCTTCCGCGACAACGTGCCCGACCAAGACGCCGTCGCCATCGCGCGGCTGCGCCGCGAAGGCGCCATTCTCCTCGGCAAGACGACGACGCCCGAATTCGGCACCAAGTGCCTCACCGACGCGCCGCTCTTCGGCCGCACCCGCAATGCCTGGAGCGCGGCGCATACCAGCGGCGGGTCGAGCGGCGGCGCCGCCGTTGCGGTCGCAGCCGGGCTTGCGCCGCTCGCCGTCGCGACCGATGGCGGCGGCTCGACCCGCATTCCCGCGGCGTGCAACGGCGTCGCCGGGCTGAAGCAGAGCAACGGCGTCATTCCGCACAGCCAGGCCCAAGACGCTTTCGGCAACTACACCTATGTGACGCCAACGACGCGCACGGTGATGGACACGGCGCTCATGCTGCAGGCGATGGCCGGACCCGATGACAGCGATCCCTGGTCGATCGGTCTCGTCGTTCCCGATTATCTCGCGGCGGGGCGTGCCGAGGGCGATCTCCACGGCACGCGCTTTCTCTTCTGCGCCGCGCCGCCCGGCCGTCCATCGCCGCCGCGGTGCGCGCCGCCTTCGACGCGGCGCTGCAGCGCCTTGCCGATCTCGGCGCCGCGCTCGAGGAAATGCCGGGCGAGGGCTTCGATGTCGAGCCGCTCTGGCGCGTCATCAA
>JASHUO010000122.1 GCA_030039975.1 Alphaproteobacteria bacterium | reverse complement strand
CGGAGCCAGGGATGAGCGTTCTGGAGGTGCGCGGCGTCACCAAGGCTTTCGGCAGCCTCGTCGCCGTGCGCGATGTGTCGCTCATGGTCGAGCCCGGCGAGCTCCGCGCCGTGATCGGGCCAAACGGCGCCGGGAAGACGACTTTCTTCAATCTCATCAGCGGCTTCTTCCCGCCGACATCGGGCACGATCGCGTTCGACGGGATGGATGTAACGCGGGTGCCGGCGCATAAGCGCGTCGCCCTCGGCATGGCGCGGACGTTCCAGATCACCGAGATCTTCCCCGAGCTCAGCGTCGCCGAGAATGTGCAGATCAGCGCCGAGGTCGCCGCCGGTTATCGCCTCCGCCCCTGGCTCGGCCGCAGCGCGGCGGCGGAGGTGCGCAACACGGTCGACGAGATTCTGACGCTGGCCGGCATCGAGAAAAAAGGCGGACGACTCGTCGGCGAATTGTCGCATGGCGATCAGCGCGCCGCCGAAATCGCCATGGCGCTCGCATTGAAGCCGCGCCTGCTGCTGCTTGACGAGCCAACGGCCGGGATGGGCGACCAGGAAACCTACGAGATCACCCAGCTGATCCGCCGCCTCCACCGCGACAGCAAGCGCACCATCGTGCTCATCGAGCACGATATGCGCGTCGTCTTCCACCTCGCCGACCGCATCAGCGTGCTCGATCAAGGCCGGTTGCTCGCCGAGGGGACCCCCGCAGAGATTGCCGCCAACGAGGCAGTTCAGGCCGCTTATTTGGGCAAAGCCGCATGAGCGGGGTCAACGGCGCGAACGGTGTGGCGCTCAAGGCCGAAGGCCTCCACACCTTCTACGGCAAGAGCCACATCCTCCACGGCGTCAGCCTCGAGATCGCCGAGGGACGTATCACCACCCTCCTCGGCCGCAACGGTGCGGGCAAGACGACGACACTGCGCAGCCTGATGGGGCTGACACCGGCGCGCGAGGGGCGGATCACTGTCTTCGGCGCGGAAACGACGCGTTGGCCGAGCTTCCGCATCGCCGGGCTCGGCGTCGGCTATGTCCCCGAAGGGCGCCGCATCTTTCCCAATCTCAGCGTCGAAGAAAATCTCAAAGTGCCGATCGAACGCCCGGGCCCGTGGTCGATCGAGCGCGTCTTCGAACTCTTTCCGCGGCTGCAGGAGCGGCGCAACAATCGCGGCCGGCAGCTCTCGGGAGGCGAGCAGGAAATGCTCGCGATCGGCCGCGCGCTGCTCCTCAATCCACGGCTGCTGATGCTCGACGAACCGTCGCAGGGCTTGGCGCCGCTCGTCGTCAAGGAAGTGTTCCGCGTCGTCGAGCAGATGCGCAGCGAAGGCATCTCGGTGCTGCTCGTTGAGCAGAACGCACGCATGAGTCTCGCCATCGCCGATCATGCTTATGTGCTTGATGATGGCGCCATCGTCTATTCCGGCCCGGCGAAGGAGCTCGCCGCGGACGAAGAGCGCGTGCAGGCGCTCGCCGGCGCTAGCGCGGAAGAGTGGCAAGAGGAGCCGATTCGCCGCTGATTGCGCAGCGACGCGGCGCATTCACCCATAGATTTGCACCGTCATCCCGCTGATGTTGCGCTGCGACATTTTGGCGCCCGCGCAAAACCGTGCTTTTTTGATAGGCATGCCGAACTTTTTGACACGAGCCTTAACTTCGCCAGTTTTTTTGGCGATGCTGAGTGTCGTTGTGTCGGCGTCAGGCGCGCCGGCACCGATGTAGAGGAGCAGACCAAGAGCGGATGCGCTTAGGCTGCCGGAGTCGCTACCCCCGATCCCCGTCCCGTGCCATCGGCAGGGGCAATGGTGGGCATCAACCTTGCATACCCGTCCAACGGAGGCCACCTCGCTCATATGAGCGCGGGATGGCAGCGCTGAGGAACCGCTGCAGAGAAGGGGCTGTTTCCAAGGTGTTGACCGGTCATGTGGAAGTCGAACCGAAATACCCCGGTGCCGTTAATGGTTAATTAACATGCAACGCGTAAAGCTTTGTATCAGTCCCGCAAAGAATTTGCGGTGTCTAGGGCGAGGTGGAGAATGATTTCTCAGGATAATCTGTTCGGTCTCTTTGCAAAACTGTACGACAGTCAGAAAGAGACTGAGATGACCCTGGAGGATTATCTCAAGTCTTGCGCGCGCGAGCCGATGGCGTACGCCAGTGCAGCCGAAAGGATGCTGGCCGCTATAGGCGAACCGGAGATCGTCGATACCAGCCACGACCCGCGTTTGGGCCGGATCTTCATGAACCGGAGCATGCGCGTCTATCCCGCCTTTGCCGATTTCTACGGCATGGAAGAGACGATCGAGCGCATCGTCGGCTATTTCCGCCATGCGGCGCAGGGCCTCGAAGAGCGCAAGCAGGTCCTCTACCTCTTGGGACCCGTGGGCGGCGGCAAATCGTCGCTCGCCGAGCGGCTGAAGCTGCTGATGGAAAAGATGCCGATCTATGTGCTGAAGGCGGGCAAAGAGGTGAGCCCGGTCTTCGAAAGCCCGCTCGGCCTCTTCGATCCCATCCGCATGGGCGACACGCTCGAGCGCAGCTATCGCATTCCGAAACGGCGCCTCACCGGCCTCGCCTCGCCCTGGGCGCTGAAGCGCCTCGACGAGTTCGGCGGCGACGTCTCCAAATTCACGGTTGTGCGGCTCCACCCGTCGCGGCTGCGGCAGATCTGTATCGCCAAGACCGAGCCGGGCGATGAGAACAACCAGGACATCTCGAGCCTGGTCGGCAAGGTCGACATCCGCAAGCTCGAGTTCTTCAGCCAGGCCGATGCCGACGCCTACGCCTTCTCCGGCGGCCTCAACCGCACGACGCAGGGCATTCTCGAATTCGTCGAGATGTTCAAAGCGCCGATCAAGATGCTGCATCCGCTGCTGACGGCGACGCAGGAAGCGAACTACATCGGCTCCGAGAACATCGGCGCCATCCCCTATCAGGGCATCATCCTCGCGCATTCGAACGAGGCGGAGTGGCAGACTTTCAAGAA
>JASHUO010000010.1 GCA_030039975.1 Alphaproteobacteria bacterium | reverse complement strand
TGGTTGCGGCGTTGGCGATCTGGCTCATCGGCATCGAGACGCGCGGCCGCACCATCGAAGAAATCGACAGCGATCTTGCCGCTCCGGTGCGGGTCAAAGCGCGGATAGCCTAGCCGTTCTTCGCCGGCGTCACGGCGCCGGCGCTTGCGATCCCCCGGCTAGGCCTTCCGCCCCTCGGGCGGGTCGCACGCCGTCGTTCCCATCTGACCGGGCACGGATACCTCGAGGATTTCCATCGTCTCCGAGGTGCGGATTTCATTGTGTCGCATGAAGCCGGGGATAAACAGCGTGTCCCCTTCGTCGACGCGAATCGTACGCCCATCCTCGAATTCCAGATCGACCCAGCCCTTCAAGATATAGATGAACTGGCCGACGCATTCGTGGTAGTGCCAGCCGGTCGGTCGGCTCAGCCCCTGGCTCGCCGCCATCACCTGCGCGCGCATGGTGCCGGCGCTCGCCTCGGCAACGCCCAAGTCGCGATAGGTGAAGAAATCGCGGCGTCCTTTGACCAGCACGGGCTCATTGACGCGAGCATGAGCTATCTGTTGTTCGGAAGCCTGAGGCGATGTTTTGGTGGCTTCGGAGAGCATTGCTTCCTCCATCGGGCGGCTCGAGGTTGCGCCGTTCGGCTTGTGGTCAATCAATACTGACGGCGTTCTCACCGCGATTCAACGTTCCTCGACGGACCTCGTCTGCTATAGCTACTGGCGCGGTTCTGGGCCGAGGTGATGCTGTGGGTTTCCTAACCGGATCAAGCCAATGCAAACCCTGAACGGACGGACGGCACTCGTAACCGGCGCTGCCGGGGGGATCGGCAGAGAGCTGGTTGGGGCGCTGTTGCGTGCCGGCGCGAATGTCGTCGCCGCGGATGTTGCCGAGGCGCGGCTGGAGGAGTTGGCCCAATCCATCGCGCGTGAGAAACTCGGCGAAGGCCTGTCCACCCGCCATCTCGACATCTCCGATCAGCACTCCTGTGCCGCATCCGTCGCTGCCGTGCAGGCACGCTTCGGCACGCTCGATATTCTGATCAACAACGGCGCGCTCGGGATGGGCGCGATCCGTGATGATCACATGACCAAGCTGGTCGCGATCGAGGAAATCACGCCGGAGATGTGGGACCGGTTCGTTGCGGTGAACTTCTCGGGCGCCTGGTACCTCACGCGCGCCGCCGTACCGGCGATGAAGCGCGCCGGATGGGGTCGTGTCATCACCGTCACGACCAGCTTCTTTACCATGCTCCGGGGCGGGTTCCACCCGTATGGACCGGTCAAGGCCGGGCTCGAGGCGATGGCGGCGGGACACGCCAAGGAATTCGACGGCACTGGCGTAACGGTGAATGTCATTGTGCCCGGCGGTCCCGCCGACACGCCGATGGTGCCGGCGAGTTCCGGCTTGAGACGGACAGACCTGATCCCGCCGGTGCAGATGACGTACCCGCTGATGTGGCTGTGCTCGAGCGACGCCGATGGGGTGACCGGTAGACGCTATATCGCGGCGAGGTGGGACGCGGCTGCATCGGTACCGGACGCACGTCGCGCGTCCGAGGCGCCGATCGGCTGGCCCGACCTCGCCACGGCGCCGGTTTGGCCGGGCGGCGCTCCCAAGGCGTAACATCGGCCTGCGCCGCCAGAAGCGGTCGCCGCCGTTACGTGAGGTAAACCTGAACCGGCGGAAGATCAGCGAACCGGCCGGCGAAGGTTTGACCGGGAGAGACCTTGGTGATGCCCGTGCAGGAGCCGGACATGATGATCCCGCCGCGCCGCAGGCCGCCGCCGTGCCGCTGCAATGTCCCGGCGAGCCATAGGAGCGCGTTCAGGGGCTGGCCGAGAACCGCAGCGCCAGTGCTCGTCACCACGGCGGTCCCGTCAACAACCGCGCGAACCGGCATTGCCGCGAGGTCATAGCGGCTCCAGTCGGGTATCGGTTGGCCGCGAATGACGGCGACATTGAGGCCGAAATCGGCAATCGCGCTGGTCTCGTTGAGCGGTACGTCGTTGCTCAGACGCCGGCCCACCAGCTCGAGGCCGATGAAGCATTCGGCGATCGCCGACCGCAGCGCGGCGGCGTCCGGGGTTTCGCCCGCAGCCGGAAAATCGCGCGCCATCACGAAGCCAAACTCGCATTCGACGCCCAGCAGTCCCTGGGGCATCGGAAACCTCGATCCGCCGCCCAGCACGTCCTCGCTCAGGACCGGCGAATAGATCGGCTCACGGCAGCTCAGAAGCCGCTGCACCTCGAGGCTTGTCGCGCCGATCTTGTAGCCGCAGGGCACGCCGCCGAGCGCATCGACGGCCGCCGCTTGAAACGCCTCCGCTTCGGCGCGGCTCGCGAGTTTGTCCAGCGGAAGCTTGGCAAGCGTTCCGCCGCGACGGCACCTCGCCAACGTTGACGGGTCGCCACTGTCCAGCCTGTACGCCATGCGCGCTCCCTCGCTACCGCCGCCGAATCATGCTTTATGCTATCCCGACGGCCGTGATCTGGCGAGGTGACGGCCATCATCGAACCTTCGACACCGTACATCTCCGGCTGTTTGTGATAGCTTGATTGGCCATGTCAGCAGATCGCGCCGACGATGGACATACTCGGTGGTCTGATCCAGGTCTGCACCGAGCCCGATTGTGCGAGCTACCGAGTGCGCCCGCCATCTTGGCGGACGCTCTGGAAAAGTTCGTCATCCATCACGCCATAGCCCGATCCCTCGGATTTGGTGTTCCGCCCGAGGCAGAGAAGGATCGGAACCTGCGTCGGGTATCGTGCATGCTGGACGAAGTGATGCAGCGTGACGCCCGTCCTCTTACCCACCAGCGCGATCTTGCTGACTACTTCTACGGCACCTGCCACGACTTCGCGTTGCTGGCGGCGAGTGCGCTGCGAGAGCGCGGCACTCCGGCGCGGCTAAGGGTGGGGTTCGCGAGCTACTTCCAAGCCGACCATTGGGAAGATCACTGGGTCTGCGAGCACCATGTCAATGGCCGTTGGGCACTCCTCGACGCTGAGCTTGGTCCCCGTGCGCGCGACGCGCTGAAGATTGCGTTCGATGTCGCGGACGTGCCACGAACAAGCTGGCGGTCCGCGAGTTCGATATGGCGGGCGCTACGCTCTGATGAGCTCGATCCGAGCGTGTGCGGCGTGTCGTTCGCGGGCATCACGGGAAGCTGGTTTGTGGCCGCCTCGGTCATCCGCGATATGGCGGCGCTCGCTGGAGTCGAGAGCTTGCCCTGGGACTACTGGGGGCCAGGACGCGCAATCTGCGCCACCCATCAAGTCACTGAGGAGCAGGCTAGGGTAATCGACGGGCTGGCGGCGGCGATGGAGCCTGCTCCAAACGACAGGCGTGAGGCCGAAGCCCTGATGGAACACTTCCCGTGGGCACGCCCGACGCCGACCGTGCTGAGCTTCCCAGACGGCTACCAAGGCGCGGAAGTTGCGCTGTGATAAAGCATCGCGGCCTTACCCAATAAAGGAACGCGCTCCCGCGCCGATACTCAAGCCTTGACGGTCGACGCTCGGTAGATCTCCTGGATACTTTTCGCCAGCGCTGCATTGAAATCGGCATCGCTCATGGAATTCCTGAGATCGTCGATCAGCGCCCGCGAAAAGCTCGCGATCATGCCGTGATTGGCCGCAAGGCGCTGGCAGGCAACCTCCCGCGTATAGCCGCCAGAGAGCGCCACGACCCTGGCGACGCGGTCGTGCTCGATCAACGGCCGGTAAAGATCGGGAACCTCCGGGATCGTCAGCTTGAGCATGACTTGGTGGCCGCCTCGCAGGCCATCGAGCCCCTTGCGCAGCTCCGCCAGGAGGATCGCCTCGGCGCCGGCCTTGTCAGGGCTGTTGATCAGAACTTCCGGCTCAAGAATCGGCATCAGCCCGGACTTGGCGATCTGAGCCGCGATCTCGAACTGCTGCGCGACGATGGCCGCGATGCCCTCCCTCGAGGCGAGATTGATGGTGGACCGCATCTTTGTGCCGTAGACACCGAGCTTCACCGCCCGGGCGAGCAGCGCGTCGAGGCCAGGTATCGGCTTCATCAGCCGGACACCCTGCTTCTCCGCTTCGAGACCCTTGTCGACCTTTAGAAACGGGACGATGCCGCGTGACTGCCACAGGAAGGACGGCACAGGCCTGCCTTGCGCCTCGCCATCCATCGTTCCTTCGAAGAGGATGGCAGCGATTACCTTATCCCCGGTAAAGGCCGGCGCGGTCATGATCCGCACACGCATCTGGTGGATGAGCCGGAACATATCCGCATCGCCGCTATAGGCGCTGTCGGGAATACCGTACTGCCGCAAAGCGCCGGGCGTCGAACCGCCGCTCTGGTCGAGCGCGGCGATGAATCCCGGCTTCTGCGACATCTGCACGTTCATATCATTGTTAGCCATGGCCGTTATCCTTGCTGGGTTAAACCGCGATTTGGCTCGCCCGTGACCATCCTGTCGTGGGAGTACGGCGGCAGCCCGCGTCCGCGCTTCGCAGACCGGGTGAGATCATCTCTTCCCGGCGCCGATATGCGCGATGGCGTCGATCTCCACCTTGATGGCAGGCTGCGCGAGAGCCGCGACCTGAACCAGCGTACTGACCGGAAAATCATCGGTGAAGACTTCTGCGCGCGCCCGCCAGACTCTCTCGCGCTGCGTGATATCGGTCACGAATATCGTCAGCTTCACGATGTCCGCCATGACGCCCCCCGCCGCCTCCACCAGATGGCGGAGCTTGGCGAAAATGAGCTTGGCTTGATCGTACTCATCTCCGTCGATCACCTTTCCATCCTTGCCGCGTGCCACCATTCCGGCGATATAGGCGATGCCGTCGACGAGCAAACAGTTGGACCAGGTTCTCGGCTCCGGCTCCGGCACGTTCGGGCTGATCACGCGCGTGATTCGAGAGGTCGATGGTGACGGCATGCTTGGAGCCCAGTTCCGCTGTGCGGTGGCCAAGCCGAAAGCATGGACCGATTTGGCCGCCCCGGCAAGCAGAGCGAAACAATGCTGCCGCCCCGAGCGCAGGCAGCGTCGCTCGATTGCAATTGCCGCGATCGTAGCGGCATCCTCCGCGCCGATGAACATCGGCTATGGGAGAGGAGTGTCGCTATGAAGATCAACCGGCTCCAGCCTGCCGGCATGAACGTCCGCATGCAGCAGGGGAAGCCTGCCTATTCGCACGTCGTCACGGTCACCGGCCCGGGTAAGACAATCTACGTCGCCGGCCAACTGGCACGCGACGCAGCGGGCAACATCATCGGCCCGGGCGACATGCGAGCGCAGCTCGAACAGACCTTCAAGAACCTCGGGGCCTGCCTCGAGGCCGCCGGCGCGACTTGGGCCGATGTGGTTAAAACCAACACTTTCGTCACGGACTACCAGGCGTTCTCGCAGTGCTCCGACCTGCGCATGCGCTACTTCGGGATCGCCAGTCCAACCAGCACGACGATAGAGATCAGCCGTCTCGCTCAGCCAGAGGCGATGGTCGAGATCGAGATGATCGCGGTGGTCGAGTGAACCAAAGGACGAGCTGACTGTCGCGGCGGTTCGTGGTCACGTCGGCGGGATGAGCCGGCGCGTTCACTCGCGGGCGGAACCCGGCTAGCTTCTATGTACCCGTTACATTAATCACCTTGCATCGTATGGCCGGTATGCTGGCAGGAGCCCGCGCGATTTGATCAAGGACAATTTCGCCCTGCGCCTCTATACGCGGGTTGCCCGCCTCGGCAGCTTCTCGGCCGCGGCACGCGAATGCGGTCTGTCGCAGTCCCAGGCTTCGCGGATCGTCGCCGACCTCGAGGCCGAGCTCGGCACCAGGCTGTTGTCGCGCACCACCCGGGCGGTCGTGCCGACCGAAGCCGGCGGCGAGTTCCTCGCCCGCATCGAGCCCATTCTCGCGGCGTTGGACGAGGCTGAGCACAGCGTTCGCGAGGGCCGTGAGCTGCGCGGATTGCTGAAAATGAGCATGCCGACCAGCTTCGGCATCCGCGATGTCATCCCCCGCCTTGCCTCCTTCGCGGAACGGCACCCTGACCTGCACATCCAGCTTCAGCTCGGCGACCGGCGGCACGACTTGATCAAAGAGGCCGTGGACGTCGCCATACGCCTCGGCCGGCTGTCCGACTCAACGGCGACGGCAAAGCTCATTGCCACGATCCCGCGCGTCGTCGTTGCCTCTCCTGACTATCTCGCTCGCCACGGCGTTCCCGAGACGCCCGATGACCTTGTCCGGCACCGCATTGTCGGCGGCACGGCCGCAGCGGTGCCGACGGCCTGGCGATTTGAACGGAGCGGCAAGGAATCCGCCATCAAGCTCGAACCGCATTTCTCGACCGACGAGAACGAGGGAGCCATCGCCGCCACTGTGGCAGGTTTCGGCATCACCTCGACGAGCGGCTGGGCGTGTCGCCGCGAGCTGGAAAACGGTGTCTTGGTGCGCCTGCTTCCAGACTGGACGTTGGCCGGCATTCCCGTCCACGCCTATTTCCCGATGGGACGGGCAACCCGCGCCGCGGCTCGCGCCGCGATCGACCACCTTGTGGCCGCCTGGCGCACATCTCCGTCGATTGATGCATCCGATACATAGAAATTAGCGGAATTCCGGGGCTACCGACCCCAGCAGGCGCGGACGATCTTCACCCTCACAAGACACCGAGGTGAGGACCTTTCGTCATGCCCCGTTCCGCCCGCACCCATGAATTCGGCGACGCCGGCGTTCTCACCGCGACACAGCCTCTGTTCACGCCCTACCGCTTGGGCGCCCTCGATCTGCCCAACCGGATCGTCATGGCGCCGCTCACCCGCATGCGGGCACGGTCGGACGATCATGTGCCGACCGCCCTGCAGGCCGAATACTACGCCCAACGGGCCGCAGCAGGCTTGATCGTAACCGAAGGGGTTGCGATCAGCCCGGACGGGTTCGGCTGGGCCGATACGCCGGGCCTGTGGACGCAAGCGCAGGTGCGCGGCTGGCGTCGCGTCACCGATGCCGTCCACGCCGCCGGCGGCCGCATCCTCGCCCAGCTCTGGCACACCGGCGCCATGTCGCATCCCGATCTGCGCGGCGGCGCGTTGCCGCTTTCGGCCTCCAACGTCGATCCCGAGCAGAGATCCGTCACCGCCGCGGGTCGCGTGCCCACGGTGGCGCCGCAGCCGATGACCCGGGACGAGATCCGCCAGACCGTCGCCGACTACGCCCGCGCCGCGCGCAACGCCATGACGGCGGGGTTCGACGGCGTACAGATCCAGGCAAACTACCTTTACCTGCTGGCGCAGTTCCTGAACCGCGCCACCAATCGCCGGACCGACGAATATGGCGGCGAGATCGAGGGGCGCGCCCGGATTCTCTTCGAGGTCGTCGAGGCGATCCTCGACGAAGTCGATCCCTCGAAGGTCGGCGTGAAGATCGGCCCGATGCATGAGACCGGCCCCTTCGCGGCAAACGATGAGACCCTGCCGATGGCGGAATACGCCATCCGCGAGCTCAGCGGCTACGGCCTCTCGCATCTCCTGATCATGGGAAACACCACGGATTTCACCGGCACGCCGCTCGAGCCGCTGATGGGCGACGGCATGTTCCGCCATTTCCGCCCGATCTTCCGGGGAACGCTCATCGCCAATGTCCTGATGGATAGGGAACGCGGCAACCGGCTGATCGCCGAAGGGCTCGCCGACCTCGTGGCCTTCGGCCGGCCCTTCATCGCCAATCCTGACCTGGTCGAGCGCCTCAGGACCGGCGCGCCGCTCGCCGAGATCGACTGGACGACGGTCTATGCGTCGGGACCCAAGGGCTATTCCGACTACCCGGCGCTCCAGCCCGCCAGCCTCTGACGCCCCATGCCATCCGAGTAA
>JASHUO010000121.1 GCA_030039975.1 Alphaproteobacteria bacterium | reverse complement strand
ATCCTGCGATTTGCGGTATAGCCGTGCCGTTACGGGACCCAACCGGAACCGTTGTCGCAGCACTGAGTGTCAATATGATCTCGGGCACAATCACCGAAGCAGGGGCCAAGAAAAAGTTTTTGATACCGCTGAAGAGAGCGGCGCAGGAAATCCGTGGTCAAATGATGACCGCGATGGTCTGACACTTCAGCGGCGCGAAAGTAACCGACACGTGTGCTATTCAAGTCGGCCCACTATCGAGGCCCACCGTGATGCCGGTGGACGACAGATGCAAGTGATAGCGCCGCAGGTCTTCCGCATTCGCCCGATCCGGAGAGCGGCCGAAGAAAGCGGTGAAGTTCTTGACGGCGCGGATGTATGCTTGCTGCGTCTTCGGCGCCAATCTGCGGCTCGTCATATCTTCGATCATGCGCCGGCGTAAAGCGCTGACGGGTGCGTCGGTCATGGGGGTGCTCCTGTCTGGAGGTTGAGGCTGGACACCCACATCCTCCGACAGGACGCTCTCCGCCGTTAGTCTGCTGACGACAGTCTCCGTTGCGCGAAGCGCTCTACCGCGAGAGCGGTTTAGTTCAATGACCCAAACCGGACCTGCAAATGCTGCTCCCTGACACTTTCCAGCCTGGGGTCGCGGGATATAATATGATCTCAGATCCATCCGCGGGGTCGGCAGGAGGAATCCCGCGGGAGGGGAACCCCTCCTATGATTTCGGATCAGCTCAAACGCCGGCTCGCCATACTCGCTGCCGACATCGCCGGATATAGCCGGCTGATGGGTGCGGATGAGGAAGGGACGCTCGCCCGCCTCAAGGCACATCGCAGCGAGTTGATCGACCCCAAGAACAAGCAGCACCGCGGCCGCATCGTCAAAACGACAGGCGACGATATTCTAATCGGGTTTCCGAGCGTCGTAGATAGGGTGCGCTGCGCGATCGAGGTTCAGCAAGGGATGTTTGAGCGAAACGCGCTAGTGCTGCAGGATAAGCGCGTCGAGTTTCGCGTCGGGATCAACCTGGGCGACGTGATGGTCGAGGGTCGCGACGTGGACCCCCCGCCCCACTCTCCCCACCGAGACTTCCACCAACGGAAGCCACCCGGGGGTCCTCCGCTGCCACTTCGCGGCGTGCCCCGACCAATGACGACCAGAAACGAAGGGAGGAAACGACCCCAATGGCCACCCCACCCACCGCCCCAGGCGGCGGCTCCCCCACCTACAGCGTAGCCTCCAACGGCGCCGCCATCAGCGTCGCCGGCGCCGCCATCAGAGTCGCCTCCAACGGCACCGCCATGCGCGCCGCGACCGAGGCCGAGCGACTCACCGCCCGCCTTGATCGCCTGCCAATGACCCGCTCGCTGTGGGTCATGGCGGTCCTGCTCACCTTCGGCGGCTTCTTCGACGGCTACGCCATTGGCCTGATCGGCGCCCTCGGCCCAGGCCTGTTCAAGGCGCAGATTTTCACGGCCACCACGGTCAGCTTCTTCGGCATGACCGGCTTCGCCAGCTTCGTCGCCGCCTTGTTCGCTGGCTTCTTCGTCGCCACCCTGCTGGTCTCCTACGTCGCCGATCATTTCGGCCGCCGAGCGATCTTCGCATACTCCCTGCTGTGGTTCGGCATCGCCAACTTCATCATGGGCATGATGGACACCGCCAACGGCGTGAACCTCTGGCGCTTCATCAGCGCCCTCGGCGTCGGCCTCGAACTGGTCACCGTCGACGCCTACCTCTCCGAGCTGATCCCCAAAAAGTCGCGCGGCGCCGCGTTCGGCTACCTGCAGGCCATGAGCGCCATCGCCTTCCTGGTGTCGTATTTCCTGTCTTGGCAACTGATCCCGACCAGCATCTGGGGCTATGACGGCTGGCGCTGGGTGACTTGGCTCGGCTCGATCGCCGCCGTGGTGATCTGGTGGGTCCGCCTCGGCCTGCCCGAAAGCCCGCGCTGGTTAGCTCAGCAGGGAAGGATCGCGGAAGCCGAGGCGGTGATGGCGGACATCGAGGCCAAGGTCGCCCGCGACTACGGCGCTCCGCTGCCCGAGCCCGATCGCGTGCACCCGCAGGATCCGCGCAAAGGCGCCGTGTGGGAGATTTTCAGCCCGCGTTACCGCCCGCGCACGATCATGCTGATGCTGTTCAACTTCTTCCAGACGGTGGGGTTCTACGGCTTCGTCGCCTGGACACCGACGTTGCTGATCGCCAAGGGCATCCACATCACGCAGAGCCTGAAATACGGCACGATCATCAACATCGCCGCCGTGATCTTCCCGCTCCTGATCATGAGCTTCGCCGACAAGCTGGAGCGCAAGTGGCACGCCTGTCTGTCGTGCTTCTCGATCGCCGTGCTCGGCATCTGGTTCGCCAACGTCGATCAGTCATGGGCCCTCATCGCCCTGGGTGCCTGTCTGGCGATGGCGGCGCAGTGGCTGTCGTACAGCCTGCACAACTACCAGGCGGAGCTGTACCCGACCCGCATCCGCGCCCGCGGCGTCGGCTTCGTTTACTCCTGGAGCCGGCTGAGCGGCATCTTGACGCCGTTCTTCATTGCCTTCTTCCTGAGGGAGTACGGTCCCACCGGCGTGTTCGCGTTCGTCGCGGTGTGCATGGCGATCGTGATCCTGTCGGTCGCCACCCTGGGCCCGCGCACCAACCGGCTGGAGGTGGAAGCGATCGCGCACTGACCGACTGTGGCGTCTCGGTCTGGCCGGCCGGGAGCCATTGATCTGGTCCCTTTGGTGCCCGGGTTGTCCCGGCGGTCGACGCCGATGCGGAACGATTTGGGCGTGCTCGTGCACGCGCCGCATGCAACGCGCCGGCATTCGCGCCGCGATCATTGTCGTCCGGGCGCGCTGCCCGCGCAGGCACCGACAGCTCTCGGGCGCATCCCTGACGTCCGACGCGCAGACGTCGGCTTCGCATTCGTGCCATCAGCGGTCTCAGATAGCCTATCTCGAACGCCTCCGTGGCGTAGCCGAGGACCGCTTCGGCTAATGGCCTAACAATGGCCTCTCGAGCGTCTCGGAAGCGGGCTGAAGCGGATCGATGCGCCAGATCTGAGCGGCGTAGTCACGGACAGTGCGGTCGCTCGAGAAGCCGCCCATGCCGGCCACATTCACGACGGCCCGTCGCATCCAGGCATCGCGATTCCGCCACAGCGCGTCCGCCCTCGCTTGCGCCTCGACATAGTCCGCGAAGTCCGCGACGACAAAATAGGCGTCCCGATGCAGAATGGAGCCCACGACCGGACGAAAGCGATGACGGTCGCCATCCGAGAAGGCGCCTCGCGCCACCGCGTCAACAGCTTCGCGCAAGCGCTCGTCGCTCCCACAAAGCTCGAGAGGATAGTAGCCCTCGGCGCGCAGGCGCTCGAGCGCGGCGGCATCTCGGCCGAACATGAAGATGTTGTCCTCCCCGATCGCGTCCCGTATCTCGAGATTGGCGCCGTCTTGAGTCCCGATCGTGAGCGCACCGTTGAGGGCGAGCTTCATGTTGCCTGTGCCTGAGGCTTCGAGGCCCGCCGTGGAGATCTGTTCGGAAAGGTCGGCGGCCGGGAGCAGAAGCTCGGCAGCCGAAACGCCATAGTTGGGCAGAAAAACGACCTTCAGGTTGCTACTGGTTCGGGAGTCTGCATTGACGTGCTTTGCCACGTCATGCACCAGCTTGATGATGAGCTTCGCCATCGTGTAGCTGGAAGCCGCCTTACCGGCGAAGATTACCGTGCGCGGCGCGAGGTCGGCTCCGGAATTGCTCCGAAGCGCCTGGAAGCGGGCCACGACCTGGAGGATGTTGAGGAGCTGACGCTTGTATTCGTGAATGCGCTTGGCTTGCACGTCGAACATCGACGCTGGATCCACGGTGATCCCGATCTCGCGTCTGATGTGCTCGGCGAGGCGCCGCTTGGCCGCAGATTTGGCCGCCCCAACTGCATCGCGAAACCCAGCGTCTTCTGCGAACGGGCGCAGATCGGCAAGGCGCGCGGGGTCGCGGCGCCAAGCTGGCCCGATCACCTCGTCGATGGTTTGGGCGAGCGCCGGGTTTGCCGCCTCGAGCCAACGACGGACGCTTATCCCGTTCGTCACGCTCAGGAACCGGTCAGGCCATAGCGCGGCGAGGTCTCGGAATATGCTCCGGCGCATGAGGTCGCCGTGGAGCGCCGAAACGCCGTTCACCTTGACGCTGGCGACGACGCTCAAATTGGCCATGCGGATGCGTCGATCGTTTTCCTCGTCGACGATCGAGACGCGCCGAAGCAGCGCATCATTCTGGCCAGGGCGGCTGCGAACCTCGTGAAGGAAGCGGTGGTTGATGAGATAGATGATCTCGAGGTGACGCGGCAGGACCCGCCCCAGCATCTCGACCGGCCAAGTCTCGAGCGCTTCCGGCATCAAGGTGTGGTTGGTGTAGCTGAAGCAGCCGGAGCAGAGTTTCCAGGCGAAATCCCACTCGAGGCCGTGCACGTCGAGGAGAAGCCGCATCAGCTCGGGAATGGCAAGCGCCGGATGCGTGTCGTTGAGATGGATCGCCGCTTTGTTTGCGAGCTCGGAAAGATCGTGCTCCCGCAAGTGCCTCTGCAACAGGTCCTGCAATGAGGCGCTGACCAGGAAATATTCCTGCCGCAGCCGAAGCTCGCGGCCTGCAGCGTTACCGTCGTCGGGATAAAGTAGACGCGACAAGTTCTCGGCACGGACCCGCGCCTCGTGCGCCCCGAGGTGCTCACCCCGTGCAAACGTGCTGAATTCCAGAGGGCGCAGCGCGTGGGCCCGCCAGAGGCGAAGCGTGCAGATCGAGCGTGTCCCGTGACCTGGGATGATCATGTCGCGTGCCGTGGCGAGCACTTCCTCGCCGGGCGACCAGCGCGAGGCGGCGCCGGAGGTTTCGACGTGCCCGCCGAAGCCGACGCGAAACGAGATTTCGGGCCGAACAAACTCGCGAGCGTCTATCTCCGAAAGCCAATCGTCAGGATCTTCCACCTGAATTCCGTCGTCGAAGCGCTGGCGGAAGAGCCCAAGCTCATAGTGGATGCCGTAGCCCGTGGCCGGAAGGTCCAGCGCCGCGAGCGAATCGAGGAAGCAGGCCGCGAGCCGGCCGAGGCCACCATGGCCAAGGCCGGGATCGCGCTCGTGCTCGCAGAGCTCGCCGAGATCCATCCCGATGCCGCGCAGCGCTGCGGCGCAGGGCTCGTACAGATCGAGCGCGAGCAGCGCGTTCGTGAGGGTGCGCCCGAGCAGGAACTCCATCGATAAATAGCTCACGCGCCGCCCGCCGGCGGCGCGTTCACGCCGCGCCGTCTCTACGGCTCGCCGACCCAACTCCTCTCGAACCAGCTGCTGCACCGCCGCGAGCCAGTCGCGGGAAGAGGCTTCGGAAGGATCTTTGCCCCGAGAGGCGGTCACCCGATCGGCGAGGAGCTGTCGAACTGCGCGCGCCAGATCGCTGTCGACCGCAGCGGGTGCGCCGTGGTTCGCGATCCCGCCTGTCTGGGCCAGCCGATCCGCTACGCGGCCCGGCGGATCGGAACTTCCTGCATCATCGCTCTGCCGGACCGCTCCAAGGAGCTTTCGGAGCCGCTGCATCAGTCCTCCTGTCCTAGCGTCAACCTCCGCTGCCTTGGATGGCAACGGTCCCCCTCAGCTTCCTTCGTTTCCCGTTCCGGTTCAACCCGGCGCAAAGATCGAGTACGGAGATATCGCGACTCGCGATGTCCCCGAGTAGCAATTTCGGTGACCCTCGTTCTGCTTCCGTGCCTATTGCACCACGCCGCTTCGCTCGAAGACCGCCATAAGGGTTCCGGTCATGGTCGCGACAAGCCGCTCCGCGCCGCCCTCGTCGAGCGCGAAGGCGCGTGCCTCGCAAATGGTGAGCGTGCGCCCCGGCTTGACGACGTTCGCGCGAAAGACGAAACGCTCGCCTTTTGCCGGCGCCAGAAGATTGATCTTGAACTCGACGGTGAGCACGGCGGCGTCGGCCGGCATGAGCGAGAAGGCAGCATAGCCGCAAGCGCTGTCGAGCGCTGCGGCGATGATCCCGGCATGGACGAAGCCATGTTGCTGGGTATAGGCGGCGTCGTAGCCCATCGCGAGCTCGATCGCGCCCGCCTCCACACGCAACATCTCGATGCCGAGCGTCGTCATGGCGCGCTGGCGCGCAAAGCTCGAGCCTACGCGTTCACGAAACTTCGGGTCCGCTGCTTGGTAGGACATGCTGCGCCTCGGCGGCGTGATCCTGCTGTCGCGACGGAGGCAGGGTCAAGTGCTCGTTCGATCGCGGCATGCTCGAACGAGCAGCTTGCCGACGGGTCGTGGCAACTTGCGGATCGGCGTATGGACGGTTTTGCTTGATGTGTCATACAAAAGCCTATAACTTGTATGACAACGACCGAGAGAAATCAGATGGCACGCGCATCGCGAGCTCGCAGCAAGTCTTCCAGAGGCAAGGACGTAAGGACTGCGACTAGGCCGGAGCCGCTGACGGTAGCACGCGCCCGCTTCGCGCTCGAAGCGGCACGGTCCGCCAGCCTTCTCGAGGGCGAGAGGACGCATGTTGTGAGCGCGCGATTGACCGAA
>JASHUO010000120.1 GCA_030039975.1 Alphaproteobacteria bacterium | reverse complement strand
GCAACGCTGCAAGGGCGGTTTGCGATCGCCTTGCAGCGCTGGATCAGGCTCGGCGCGAAGGGTTAGGATCGCCGCATGGAAGAGCGCCCGCACAAGCCCCGCCGCGGTCCGAAGCCGGCGACGGCGGCGCAGCTCGAGTCGGCGGCGCTGCATTATCTCGAGCGCTTCGCCAGCTCCAGCGGCAATTTGCGGCGTGTGCTGCGCCGCAAGGTGGCGCGCGCCGCACGCGTCCATGGCAGCGATCCCGCCGAGGGCGAGCGCCTGGTCGAGGAGATCGTCGCGCGCTATCTCCGCTCGGGACTGCTCGACGACCGCGCTTATGCGGCGCAGCAGGCGGCGAGCCTCAGGCGGCGCGGCGCCTCGCGCTATGGCATCCGCGGCCGGCTCGCGATGAAGGGCGTCGAGGCCGAGCTCGTCGAAGCGGCGGTGAGCGCGCTCGACGCCGAGCCGGGCGACAGCGAGCTCGCCGCCGCCTGTGCGCTTGTCCGCCGCCGCCGACTCGGCCCCTGTCGCGCGCCGGAGCAGCGGGCGCGGTTTCGCCAGAAAGATCTCGCCGCCCTGGCGCGCGCCGGCTTCGGCATCGAGACGGCGCAGCGCGTCCTGGCGGCGGCCGATGCGGAAGCGCTGGCGACGCTGGAGCGCGGCGAGGGGTAGCAACGAGTACTGCCCGAAGCAGCGCGTTCGCTCGTCGGTCCCTCACCCTCCCATCGCTACGCGACGGGCCCCTCCCTCTCCCGCTTTCGCGGGAGAGGGGCTTGCAACGCTCGGTGAGCCCCCTCTCCCGCTTGCGGGAGAGGGTCGGGGTGAGGGGGCGCCGGATCGAACGCCCTCACGACGCCTTTGGCGGGTCCAGGTAGCGGGTCTGGTTGCCGGCCGGCATCTCGATGCCGTTTGCATCGAACGCCTTCTTCATGCGCCGGTTGAACTCGCGTCCGATGGCGAATTGGCGCATGGGCACGGTCTTGAGCCGGGCGCGAATGACCACGGCGGTGTCGGAGAAACGCTCGACGCCGAAGATCTCGAGCGGCTCGACGATCGACGGCGCCCAGTCGGGGTCGCGGCGCAGGCTGTCACCGACGTCGCGCAGCACGGCGATGACGCGGTCGGGATCCTCGCGATAGAGCACGCCGACATCGGCGACGAAATAGGAGTAGTCGCGCGTCAGGTTGCGCACCGTCGAAACGTCGCTGAACGGCACGGTGTGCAGCGTCCCCGAGAGGTCGCGCAGGCGGATGGTGCGGACGGAGATCGCTTCGACGATACCGGCGTGATTGTTGCCGACATCGATCATCTCGCCCACCGCCAGCGTATCCTCGAGCAGGATGAAAAGCCCGGTGATGACGTCCTTGACCAGCGCCTGCGAGCCGAAGCCCACGGCGATGCCGGCGATGCCGGCGCCGGCGAGCAGCGGCGCGATGTTGACGCCGAGCTCGGAGAGCACGATGAGCCCGACCGTGGTGAGGAGGATGATCAGCACGGTGGTGCGCAGCAGCGGCAGCAAGGTGCGCGTGCGCGCGCTGCGCGCGACCCGGCTGCCGTCGACACCGACGCCGTTCAGATAGCGCTCGATCGCCGAGCCGAAAATCTCCCAGATCAACAGCGCGACCAACAGCACCGTCGCGATCGACACGGCGGCACCGCTGATGCGCCGGCCGGTATCCGTGCCGAACCAGGAGAAGGTGTCGATGCCCCAGGCCTGCAGCAGCGCCAAAGCGGCGAAGAAGTAGACAATGACCGACGCCGCGACGGTCAGCATCGGCAGGTAGCGGTTGGCGCGGTGCTCGAGCGTCGGAAAACGGCGCTTCAGATCCTCGCCGACGGCAAAGCCGCGCTCGCTCAGCCGCCGCACCGCGCGGACGATGATGCCGGCGGCGAGAATGACGACGAGGCTCAGGATCGTGGCGCGGAAAACATAGCCAAAGCCCGCGTCGATGCGCAGCACATAGCTGCCGAAGGTGCCGGCGATGTAGAGAATGGCGAGCACGTGCCAGGTGTCGGCGAGACGGTGGCGCAACAGGCGCCAGCCATGGCCGCCGTCGTGCTTGCCGCGCAGCATCTCGGCGACGGCGACGCGGTTCTGCAGCACGAAGATCACCGAGAGGATGCCGAGCACCAGCATGGTGCCGCGCAGCAACAGCGCATAGATCGCGCCGGGAATCCCGAGCCACCAGGTCACGCCCGCCAGCGCGAGGCCATAGACCGACCAGTTGGTGAAGCGACGGACCCAGATATAGAGATAGTTGCGCGTCTCCTCGCCGAGCGGATAGAGCGCCGTTGCCGGCGCCGAGAGCAGCGCGACATTGGCGGCGGCAAGGATGAGGCGCGCGGTCAAGCTCGCTTGGATGACGACGTCGGCGACTTGCGCGCTGGTCGCCCAGGAGCGCGGCTGTACCAGCGGCAGCACGGTGTAAGCGACGATGGCGAAGGCGATGACTGGCAGCGCCTCGACCACGAACAGGGCGAGCATCAGCACGAGCTGGGCCAGGCGCGCATCGCTGGAGCGTGCCGCAAGCCGCGCCCGCGGGCGCCGCAGCAGCAGGCGGACGAGCCATTCGCCGATGATGGCGGCGCCGAGAATGATGCCGAGCCGGAGGCCAATGGCAAGCCAGCGCGCGCGGGCATGGCTGTCGCTCGCCTGGCCCTCGAGCCAGTTGATGAGCGAGGGCGCGTCCAGCACCACGGCAGCGGCGGCGAGAATCTCGGCGCTGATCGCATCGACATTGGCCGACAGCGTGTCGAGCCAGCCGGCAGGCGCCGCCGGCGGCTGCTGCGCCTCGATGCCGCGCTGGGCGGCGATGAGCGCCTGCAGCTGCGCGACGAGCTGAGAGCGCTGCTGGTCGTTCTGCAGCGTGTCGACGAGGCGCTGCAGCTCGTCCGCCGAGACCGGCGCCGGCGCGGCCTGAGGCGCCGCGGCAGCGGGCGCGGGCGCAGCCGCCATCGCCGCCGGGACGAGCGCGAGCAGCAGGCAAGCGATGAGGCCGAGACGGGCGACCAGGCGCCGCAGGATCATGGGGCGCGAATTTAGCCGCGGCTCTCCCGAGCGCCAAGCCGAAGGGCGGCGAGGCCGCAAAAATGTCCTGCCCTGGCGCCGCGATACGCGAGCTCAGGCGAGGCGGATCGCGATGTGGTTGCGGCCCGGCGTTTGCGCCCCCTCACCCCGACCCTCTCCCGCAAGGGGAGAGGGAGTGCACCCTGAGGGCGGAAAGAGGCGCCCGCGTTAGGCGGCGCGCAGCTGGTCGAGGAAGCGGGCGATCTCGCTGCGCAACCCGGTCGCAAGCTCGACCAGCTTGCCGGTGGCGCCGCGCATTTCTTCCGCCGAGGCGCCATTCGCGGCGGCGCTGTCGCTCACGGCGTGGACGGTGCGCGCGGCGGTGCTGGCACCGGCCGCCGCGTGCTGCACGCTGCCGGCGATCTCGCGCGTGGCGCCGCCCTGCTCCTGCACGCGGCCGGAGATCGTCGTCGAGATCTCGCTGATCTCGCCGATGGTACCGCCGATGCCGCGGATCGCCGCGACCGCGTCGCGCGTCGCCGACTGGATCTGGTTGATCTGCGTCGCGATCTCATCGGTCGCCTTGGCCGTCTGATTGGCGAGCGACTTCACCTCGCTCGCCACCACGGCGAAACCCTTCCCGGCCTCGCCGGCGCGCGCTGCCTCGATCGTGGCGTTCAACGCCAGCAGGTTGGTCTGGCTGGCGATATCGTTGATGAGCTGCACGACCTCGCCGATCCGCTGCGCCGCCTCGGCGAGGCCCTGCACCGTCGCATCGGTGCGCTTCGCCTCGTCGACGGCCTTGGACGCGATCGCCGCGGATTGCGCCACTTGCCGGCCGATCTCCTCGGTCGAGGCGGCAAGCTCGTCGACCGCCGCGGCGACCGCCTGGACGCCTTCATTGGTCTCACGCAACGCTTCGGCGGCGCTGTGGGCCTCGCTGCGGTTGGTGCCGGCGGCAGCGGTGAGCTGCGCCGAGCTTCCCTGCATCGCCGCGGTCGCCTCGGCGAGCCGGTCGACCATCGATTTGACGCTGCTCTCGAAGCGTTCGGCGAGGCTCAAGGTCAGCCGGCGGCGCTCGGTATCGGTCTCGCCCTGAAGGCGAAGCTTCTCGGCATTGAGCTCCTTCTCGCGGCGCCCTGCCGCGGCCATGGCGTCGAGCGAGGCCTCGCTCGCGGCGAACAGGCGGACGAGGTGCTGGGTCAACCAAATCAGCACCGCCGCCTCGACGATGACGATGACGGCGTGGAGCAGCACGCGCAGGAAATTGGCGCCGTCGGGAAACACCGCGGCCGGCATCAGGAAGTTCAGGGCGAGATGGTGCAGCGCCGTCACCCCGGCCGCCAGCACGATCACCTGCCAATCGCAAAACGCGGCGAGCACGGCAAAGGCGGCGAAATAATACATGTGCATGTCGATCTGCATCTGACCATGCGCCAGCCACACCATCAGCGACACCATGGTGATGAGCGCAATGGCAATGACGTAGCGGCAGAGCGAGCCCGCCGCGTCGAGATACCACGCCGCGGTGGCAAGCCCGGCGGCGAACGCGGCAATCACGATCCCGGCCGGCCAGGCGCTGTCATTGATGAGGCCGATCGCCAGCAGCAGCGGCAGATGCAGCCAGAGAGCGACGACGAAAAAGCGCGCTACGCCGGCGCGCATCTGATCCAGGCTCGAACTCGCCAACGACGCCTCCATGTCCTACTCATGCGCTGCCGCTTCGACCGGCCGCGCGAGGCAGCCGCCGAAGGCGACGGGATCGATCACCGCCCAGGCGCCGGCGGCATAGAGCCGACGGATCACGCTGGGATCCTCGCCATGCACCACCAGGATCCAGTCGCGCGCGCCTTCGCGCACCACCACCGCTCCCGCAGCCATGACCGCGGCGAAGGCCTGCTCGCGTCCCGTCCAGGGCGGGAAGATCGCGGCGACCTCGGCGAAGCCCTGCGGCCGCGCCTGGAGCCAGGCCAGCGGCATGACGCTCGCGACGCTCAACAGGGCCGCGGCGAGGATCGCCCGTCGCTGCCCGTTCTGAGCCGCCATTCGCGCTTCTCCGAAAGCCGCCCGCCGATCCGGACAATACACCTGGGTGGTGAAGCCCCGGTTAAACGCCACTAGCGGCAACTGTTCGGTGCATCGCCGATGGCCGATCGCGCTTTCGTCTACATCGGATCTAGATCCCGTGTCCGGACCAGGCGAGCAGCGCGGCGAGGAGGAGGCCGGTGCCGGACAGGGCGAGAATGCCGCCGGAGATGCGGTTGAGCCAGGTGAGGCGCACGGTGCCGAAGACGCGGCGCAGCCCGGCGATGCCGAAGCTCAAGCCCAGCCACCACACCAACGAGCCGCAGAAGACGCCGGCGACGAGCAGTCCGGTATCGAGATAGCCGGCTTCCTGGCTCACGCCCACCTGGGCGAAGATCGCGGCGAAAGCGAGAATGGTGATGGGATTGGTGATGGTGAGCGCGAAGGTCGAGGCGTAAGCGGCGAACAGCGCCTCCGCCTCGTCATCACCCAGCGGCTCCGGCTCGACCGCGCCGCGCCGCCGCAAGGCCTTGATGCCGGTATAGAGCAGGAAGCAGCCGCCGGCGACGCTGAACCATTCCTGATAGCGCAGCATGACGTCGCGCACGATGGTGAGGCCGAAGCCGGCGATGATGCCGAAGAGGGTATCGGCGGTCGCGGCGCCGAGCCCGGAGACGAAGCCGAACATCGGACCTTCGAACAGCGTGCGGCGGACGCAGAGCAAGCCGACCGGCCCCACCGGGAGCGCGATGACGATGCCGACGGCGATGCCTTTGATGAGATCGATAAGGAGCGCTGCGGGCATCGGCACCGGGGAGGGCAAGGGCGGCGCCAGTCTCTGCGACGCGCCGCCGCGACGCAATCGAAACCTGGGCGTGCCGGCGGCGCCGCTCGCCGCTATGCTGGCCTCGCGAGAGGTGATGCATGGCTGAGGACGAAAACCGGCTCCTTGGACGGGCGCGACGCAAGCTCGTCGCGAGCAAAGAGCGCTGGGCGCGCGAGGGACGGCTGCTCACCGGCCGCGCGGCGCGGCCCGAGTCGCAGCGCCTGCCGCCGGGTCAGCGCCGAGTCGAGAATTGGCCGGTGCTCGATCTCGGCATCCAGCCCGCGGTGCCGGTCGAGGCGTGGCAGCTCGTCATCGACGGGCTGGTCGACAACCCCGTGCGCTGGGATTGGGCGGCGTTCCGCGCCCAGCCGTCGTTCCGCGACGTCTCCGACATCCATTGCGTCACCGCCTGGTCGCGCTTCGACAATGCCTGGGAAGGGGTGAGCGTCGCCCACGTCATCGCCACGGTGCGGCCCCGGCCGGACGCGCGCTTCGTCCTGCTGCACAGCTACGACGACTACACCACCAACCTGCCGCTCGCCGATTTCGCCGGCGCGGACGCGCTGCTGGCGCATTCCTGGCAGGGCGGCCCCTTGGCGCCAGAGCATGGCGGGCCGGTGCGCGCGGTGGTGCCGCGGCTCTACTTCTGGAAAAGCGCCAAATGGTTGAAGCGCATCGAGTTCATCGCCGCCGATCGCCGCGGCTTCTGGGAGGAGCGCGGCTATCACGATCACGGCGATCCCTGGACGGAAGAGCGCTATGGCTGAGGCCCGCTCATGAACGCCTTCGATTTCTCCTTCGACGCGATCGATGGCGGCAGCCTGCCGCTGGCGGCGTGGCGCGGCCGGCCGCTGCTCGTCGTCAACACCGCTTCGTTCTGCGGCTTCACGCCGCAATATGCCGATCTCGAAGCGCTGTGGCGGCGCTATCGCGCGCGCGGGCTCATTGTCATCGGCGTGCCATCGAACGATTTCGGCGCGCAGGAGCCGGGCACGGCGGCAGAGATCAAAGACTTCTGCGCCAATCGCTATGCCGTCGATTTCCCGCTGACGGAGAAGCAGCCGGTGATCGGGCCGGAAGCCCATCCCTTCTTCCGCTGGATCACCGAAGAGCTCGGCGACTCCGGCGCGCCGCGCTGGAACTTCCACAAATATCTCGTCGCGCCCGATGGAAGCCTCGCCGGCCTGTGGCCCTCCGCCGTGCGCCCGATCGATCCCGCGGTCATCGCCGAGATCGAGAAGCTGTTGCCGGGGCAGAGCGGCGATTAGCGGGACGTTGCGACAATTTCATTTCATCCCTGTTTCGCCTTTCCGGCCGGAGCGCAGCGCAGAGCCGGAAACCAGGAGCCGCTCCCTGGATGCCCGCTTTCGCGGGCAAGGCGATTGTGGGGAACGCAAATACCGGAGTGGTCTGAAGCAACAAGCGGTGCGAAATTGCCGCGGTGGAAGAGATTACAGCGAATTTACTTGCCCTCGCCCTGGGTTGGGCTTGATTTGCGCGGGGGAAATGCGGCAGATGGGGCGGCAATGACAATGCCCCGATGCAGACGGACGCGGGTGAGCTCAAGCCGATGAACGAGATGATTGCGGTCCGACACCTGACCAGACGGTTCGGGCCGATCACGGCGGTGGACGATGTCTCCTTCGCCGTGTCGCGCGGCGAAGTGTTGGGCTTCCTCGGCCCCAACGGCGCCGGCAAATCGACGACGATGAAGATGATCACCGGCTTCCTCGCGCCGACGAGCGGCACGGCCGTGATCTGCGGCGCCGATATCGTCGATGCGTCGATCGCCGCCAAGCGGCATATCGGCTATCTGCCGGAAGGCGCGCCCGCCTATCCCGACATGACGCCGGCCGGCTTTCTCGACTTCATCGCGCATATTCGCGGCTTTCGCGGCGAGACAGCGCGGCAGCGCATCGCCGTGGCGGTCGAGCGCACGCAGCTGCACAGCGTGCTGCACCAGCCGATCGAGACGCTGTCCAAGGGCTTCAAGCGGCGCGTCGGACTGGCGCAGGCGCTGCTGCACGAGCCCGACGTGCTCGTCCTCGACGAGCCGACCGACGGGCTCGACCCCAACCAGAAGCACGAGGTGCGCCGGCTGATCAGCGCGCTGGCGGCAGAGAAGGCGATCGTCATCTCGACGCATCTGCTCGAGGAAGTGGACGCGATCTGCACGCGCGCCATCGTCATCGCCGGCGGCCGGGTGCTGGCGGACGGCACGCCAGCGGAGCTCGCCGCCCGCTCGCGCCACCACAACGCCGTGCGCCTCGCGCTGGTGCGCGACGGCGGCGACGCGGCGACGGCGCTGATGCGGCTGCCGGGCGTGGTGGCGGTCGAGCCGGTCGAGGATGTCGAGGGCAGCGCGCTGATGATCTTCCCGCGCGCCGGCGGCTCGATCATCGCCGAGGTCACCGATCTCGTCCGCACCGCCGGCTGGTCGGTGGCGGCGCTGCGCGTCGAGCGCGGCCGCCTCGACGATGTCTTCCGTTCCATCACCCTCGGCGGCAAAGCCTGAACCCATGCGCGGCACCCTGGTCATCTTCCGGCGCGAGCTGCAGAGCTATTTTGCAACG
>JASHUO010000119.1 GCA_030039975.1 Alphaproteobacteria bacterium | reverse complement strand
CACCGGAGCCGCTGGCACAGGCGTTGCTTCGCGCGGAGGCGAGAGGAGAGGTAAGGATGCTACGGCTTCGGTCTTTCGGTTGGCTCAGCGCGGGGCTGTTGCTGGCGCTCGTTCTGCGCGCGCTGCCAGCCGAGGCGCAGTTCTACAGCCTCGATGGGCGCTTCCAGTGCCTCGATAATCCCCGGGCCGTGTGCTTCGACGCGACATCCGATGCGCCGCAACCGGCGCCTGCTGCCCCTCGGCCTGCCAAGCCGGCGCCACCGGGCGCTGCGCCGGCCAAGCAGGTTGCGGCGATCACCAAGGCGCCGCGCGCGCCGGTCGATCCGCTGCAGGCGCTGATCCTGCGCCTCGAGGCGCGCCAGCCTGCCCCGGGCGATATCGCGCTGCTGCGCCAGCGGGCGCATGCGGGCGACAAGCGCGCCATCGAACTGCTGGCCTGGGCCAATCTCAAAGGTATCGGCGTCGCACCCGATCCGATGGAGGCCTATCTGCTCTACGGCTTCGGCGCCAGCCTCGGCGTCCCTCATGCCAAGCGCAACCAGGCCGTCGTCTATGAGACGATGATGACGCCGCAGCAGCGGCAAGAAGTGCTCACCATCGAGGACGAGACGCTGACGCCGCCGCCGCGCTAGGCGTTGCACGACATAGTTGTTTGATTCGTAATTTCCTTAGTCATCGACCGTACCTACACACTGTTGTTTAACTTTGAATGCGTGCAATTGAGCTTTCCGAAGCTGTGCCGCGCCCCAATCCGAGTCATAATGCCGCGTGGAGACGAGCTGTTGCTGACGGGATATCGTCTCAGCGCGGGGCTCCTTCGCTTGCGCAGCAGTAGAAGGCGATCATCTCGGGACCAATGCTCCTCCGATCACAGCAATGCGCGGTGGCGCTGCTCCTCGTGACCTCGGCGTTGTCGACACGGCGCAGCGCGATTCACCCGTTCATCAGACCAAGCGCGGTGTTGTGGAATTGCTGACTGCCGGCGACGCGGCCTTGATCACCATGGTCGCTGCGGCGGGGATCGACGAGAAAGCGCTGCGCGAAATCTTCGTCAAGTTCCTTGACGAGCGCAGCAAGGCCGCTGGCGCGCAGGCGCTCTCGGTGGAGCAGAAAGACGGGCTTTTGATCAATTTGCGCACGAGGAGAAAAGCGACGGCACGCACTGACGCTTTCAGATCAAGGAGATATCACATGAGACGGCCTCGAGGCGTTGCTGCGGACCGGTCGGCCGGAACCGCCCCGACGCGGCGCGCCTTCATCGCTGGCGGCATCGCCACGGGTGCGATGCTGTCCCTGCCCGGATCCGGCCGGGCTGATGACGCGCCGAAGCGTGGCGGCATCTTAGAATATGCGGTCGATGCCGAGCCACCGACCTACGATTGTCACGCAAGCGTGACCTTCGCCGTACTGCATCCGATTGCGCCGCATTACTCAACTTTGCTGCAATTCGATGCCGCCAACTATCCCGAGGTCAAAGGCGATCTCGCGGAATCCTGGACCGTCTCGGCCGACAAGAGGACTTATGTCTTCAAACTGCATCCCAACGTGCTGTTCCACGATGGATCGCCGCTGACCTCCGCGGATGTCAAGGCGAGCTATGAACGCATCGTTCGGCCGCCGCCGGGAGTTGTTTCCGCGCGTCAGGTGAACTACGCAGCGATCGAAACGATCGAGACACCCGACCCGCTGACCGTCGTTTTCCATCTGCAGTGGCCCGAGGCGGCCATGCTGCAGAATTTCGCCTCGGAATGGAACAGTATCTACAGCGCCGCAAGACTACGGGAGGACCCGCAATTCCCCAGCAAACATGTGCTCGGCAGCGGCCCATTTGTCTTTGTCGAGCACATCAAGGGCGACCATTGGGCGGGCAAGCGGTTTGACCACTATTTCCGCGCCGGGCGCCCCTATCTCGATGGCTTCCGTGCGGATTTTGTCACCGGTGCGAAAGTCATCCAGGGCATCGAAGCCGGCCGCATCATGGCGGAGTTCCGCTTCATTACGCCGAAGGAGCGCGACGAACTGGAGAGCAAGCTCGGCGAAGGGGTCAAGATATACGAAAGTCCGACGCTCCTCTCGCTGTTGCTGGTATTCAACGCGAAGCGCCCCACGTTTGGCGACGTTCGGGTGCGGCAGGCGCTGTCGCTGGCGATCGACCGGTGGGGCGGCGCGGAGGCCTTGTCGCAGGACACGGTGCTCAAATTCGTCGGCGGGCTGATGCGGCCGGGGTCGAACATGGCGACGCCGGAGGCCGATCTCGTCAAGCTGCCGGGATTCGCCCGCGACATCGCCGCATCGCGGGTCGAGGCAAAGCGGCTGCTGCAGGAGGCGGGCGCGGCCGGCATGACGGTGCGCCTGACCAATCGCGATCTGCCGCAGCCGTGGATTCCCGGGGGCGATTACGTCGCCGAAGCGTGGCGGGCGATCGGCCTAAAGGTCGACCATCAGAAGCTGGATTTGAAAGAATGGACAAAAAATATCGGAGCCGGCGATTTTGATGCCGCCATCGATTTCGAAGGCGATTACTTCGATGACCCGACGCTGCAACTGGCAAAATGGGTGTCGCCCGATCTTTCGCCGGTGAACTTTTCTGGGTCGTCAGACCGGTTCCTGGATGCGCTGTTTACCGGCCAGGCCGTGTCGACCGATTTGCGCAAGCGCCTGCAGATCGTGCGCGAGTTTGAGCGCCGCGCCCTGACCGAGGCCTATACGGTGCCGATTCTCTGGTACAATCGCATCGTTCCGACCGCGGCCTATGTCAGGGGCTGGGACATGACGCCGAGCCAATACATCGGACAGGACCTCGCTGACGTCTGGCTCGACCGTTAGCGCAGCCTGCTGGAGGGAGAAAATCATGGCGGAGACGAGCAAAGGTGGCATTTCCGTCGGCGGCACGCGCGGCGCCGCGCGACTGATGTCGCCGCAGACGATCATGCTGGCCGGCCTGTGCGTGATGTACATGATCACCTACATCGACCGGGTGAACATTTCGACGGCGGCGCCGGTCCTGAGCAAGGATTTGGGTTTGAGCAAAACCGAGCTTGGCCTGGTCTTCTCCGCGTTCGCGCTGCCTTATGGATTCCTGCAGCCGTTCGGCGGCTGGTTCGGCGATCGCTTCGGGCCCCGCTGGGTGCTGTTCGCCTTCGGTGCGTTGTGGGCGGTGGCGACGATATGGACCGGTTTCGCGAGCGGACTAGTCACGCTGCTCATCGCCCGGTTCCTGCTGGGCCTCGGCGAAGGCGCGACGTTCCCGACCGCGACCAAAGCCATGGCGACGTGGCTGCCGGCGCGACGGCGGGCCTTCGCGCAGGGAATTACGCACTCCTTCGCGCGCATCGGCAATGCCATCGCGCCGCCGATCGTCGGTTTCATCATCATCGCCTATAGCTGGCAGATGGCGTTCTACGTTCTCGGCGTGGTCAGCCTGGTGTGGGTGATCTGGTGGGTTGCGTTCTTCCGCGACAATCCCCATGACCATCCGCGGGTCACCGCGGCCGAGCGCGCCGAGTTGCCGCCGGCAGTCGAAAAGCCTGTTGTTCCGTGGGGACCGCTTGCCAAGAAGATCCTGCCGGTGACGGCGGTCGACTTCTGCTACGGCTGGACTCTCTGGGTTTATCTGACCTGGCTGCCGTCGTTCCTCGCCGGGGCATACCACCTGCCGATCAAGAAGTTCGTCTGGTTCTCGGCCGGCGTTCTGCTTGCCGGCGTGATCGGCGACACGGTGGGCGGCTTGCTGTCGGATTGGCTTCTGGTGCGCACCGGCAATCTCAAGTTCGCGCGCCGCTTCAATCTGGTGGTCGGGCTGCTGGGATCGCTGGCGTTCCTGCTGCCGACCCTGTTCGTCCACGACCTGATCACGGTTTCGATTCTGCTCAGCCTGGCGTTCTTCTTCCTCGAGCTGACCAACTCGGTGCTGTGGGCATTGCCGATGGACATGGCGCCGCAATACGCCGGCACGGCAGGCGGCATGATGAACCTGGGCTTCGGCATCGCGGGCGTGCTGTCGCCTTTTGTGTTCGGGTTCCTCATCGATCGGACCGGAAGCTGGCAGGTGCCCTTCGGCACGTCGGTGCTGCTGCTGTTCGTCGGCGTGCTGCTGGCATTCCGGATCGATCCGACGCATCCCCTCGAAGTTCCGGCGCGGCGGTGAGCGACTTCAGAGCTCCTTCGCGCGGGCGAGAAAGGCGGCGATCTTCTCGGCATCCTTGACGCCCGGCGCGCGCTCGACGCCGGATGAGACATCGACGGCGGTGGCATGGGTGATGCGCACGGCATTGGCGAGATTGTCCGGCGAGAGCCCGCCCGACAGCATCCACGGCACCGGCCAGCGCCGGCCGCCCAGCAGTTCCCAGTCGAAGACGAGGCCGTTGCCGCCGGGGGCGACAGCGTCCTTCGGCGGCTTGGCGTCGAAGAGCAACCGATCGGCAACGCCGAAGTAGCGCTCGGCGACGGCGAGGTCCGCCTCGGTGGCGATCGGAATCGATTTCATCACCGGCTTGCCGAAGCGGCGCTTCGCCCAGGCGACGCGCTCGGGCGTTTCGCGACCGTGGAACTGCAACAGGTCGAGCGGCGTCTTGTCGAGCGTCTCGGTCAAGGTGGCGTCGTCGGCATCGACGAAGAGCCCGGCCTTGAGGATGCCCGGCGGCACCATGCGGGCCAGCGCCGCGGCAAGGCTCGACGTGACGTTGCGGCGGCTCGGCGGGTAGAAGACGAAGCCGACGAGTCGCGCACCGTTGCGTGCCGCGGCGGCGACGCCTTCGCCGGTGGACAGGCCGCAGATCTTGACCTCGACGCTCATCGCGTCGCCGCCGCCAGCATGGCGCGCGCCGCGGCGGCCGGGTCCGGTGCGCCGGTGATCGGCCGGCCGATGACGAGGTAGTCGGCGCCGGCAGCCAAGGTCTCGCGCGGGCCCATGACGCGCTTCTGGTCGCCGGCGGCGACGCCCATCAAGCGGATGCCGGGCACGACCAGCAGGAAGTCCTTGCCGCAGGCCTCGCGCAGCATCGCCACTTCGAGCGGCGAGCAGACGACGCCGTCGAGGCCGCACGCCTTGGCGAGCAGGGCAAGGCGCCTCACTTGCTCTGCGGCAGGACCGCGCTGACCGATCGCCGTGAGGTCGTCGTCATCGAGGCTGGTGAGCACGGTGACGCCGAGAAGCTTCATGCGCTGCCGATCCGGCGCGGCTTTCGCTGCCGCTTCGACCGCGGCGCGCATCATCGCCGCGCCGCCGCCGCAATGGATGGTGAGCAGCATCGGCCGCAGCGCCGCGGCGGCGCGCACGGCGCCGGCCACCGTATTCGGGATGTCGTGCAGCTTGAGGTCGAGGAAGAGCGGCGCCTTGCCCGCGACCTCGCGCACCCCGGCGGGCCCGTGGGCGACGAAGAATTCGAGGCCGAGCTTCAGGTTGACGGTGCTGCGCACCGCCTGAGCCAGCGCGCGCGCCGGAGCGAGCTCGGGCGTGTCGATGGCGCAGAAGATGGGGCTTTGCTGCATGCGTATCCTCGCTCGTCCAGCGACGGGGCGGCGCGTCTGGTCGCCCCGTCAAATCGTCGAGTGCTCGCTCGAGTTCCGGAGATGGTCGAGCGCCAGCCTCGCGCCGGCAAGGTCCTCGATCGCCGTACCCACCGATTTGAACAGCGTGATCTGGTCGTGATAGCGCCGTCCGGCGCGGCTGCCGCGTGTCAAATCGAAGAGATCGCCGGCGATGTCGTCCTCGTGCAGCACGCCCGCCCGCAGCGGCTGGACGATGTCGCCCGCCTCTTCGAGCGCGCCGGCGCGCGTGTCGACGAAGACGCGCGCGCGGCGCAGGCAATCATCGTCGGCCTCGCGCATATCCGGCCGGTAGCCGCCGACGAGATCGAGATGGACGCCGAGCGGCAGCCAATGCCCCTCGATCAGCGGCGCCTCGCTCAGCGTCGCGCAGCAGACGATATCGGCGCCGCGCACCGCATTGGCGAGGTCGGTGGTATGGGCGACGCGCAGGCTGCGGCGATCGAGCCGATGCGCCAGCTTCGCCGCCTTGT
>JASHUO010000118.1 GCA_030039975.1 Alphaproteobacteria bacterium | reverse complement strand
GAGCCAGCGCACCTCGCAGGCAACCTCCTCAACGCCGAAATCAGCCCAGCTCCATTGCTGGGCGATGGCAACCCCGTGTTGCTCACGGATCATCCGGTACCTGTCCCTGATCCAGCGCGGGGTTTTCCGGGAGGCGGCATTTCCGAGCAGTCTCTACTGCTTCACGCAGCCGCGCCTTCAGCTGATCCATCCGCGAGCCCTGAACCTGATTTTGAGCTGTTCTGCGATCGCGTCGGCGGTCGCCTTCGCTCTTCCCTCAAGTCCGTTCTTGCCGCTCGCTTCCCCGTAAAGCTTCGCCCCGCCGACGACAATGAGACCTATCGGATTGCCGGTGGCGAGGGCTACTGCGGCAGGGGCCACAACCCCCGGCGTCTTGCTTCCGGAAGAGCTCAGCGTGCCCGACCCGAGTTTGCGCAAACCTTGCGCCGTCATCCCGTAGCCTTCGACCACGGTGTCCATTTCCGAAGTCCCTGAACCGAAGCCGATAACGAAGCGTTTGGCGGCGCCTCCACCTTCGACTGAAACGAGATAGCCGCGGATCACGCCGTCGCCGATTTGGGGCAACGAACCGGGGCCGGCTCGCACCGCCGAAAGTCCCATCGCCTGAATATCGGCAACCAGGTTCTTGGCGATGAGGGCGCCGAGCTGACGGCCGGTTTCGAGCTGCTTGGCGGTTGGCGGCTTGCTCGGCGCACCGACCTCGCTCCGGATGCCTGAGTCGGCAGGGATGTTGGCGGGATCAGCGATGAAGTCATATACCCAGATCTGATTGGGTCGCGCGATCGCTTCCTTGACCATCGGCGTTTGCTGGGTGACTTTCGTTGAAGCGCAACCCGCAACCAGGGCGAGCGCGAAAAAGAGCGGTGCTGCGCAGCTGCGGGCGTTCATCGCGGACCTCCTGTTGCGTCTGGGCCAAGCCGTCGCGATACAGCGGCAAACAACCCGGAGAAACCCATAGTTTGGCGGCCCTCAGGGTTAGGCTGCCACAAATCCTAGGTAAAGCCCCTGAGCCGCAACATCGGGATTAACGGTATTTTTGACCGCGCAAACACCTTAGACGCGTTCGTCGGCCGAGAAGCGGGGTGCGTCGATCCTTCCCGTCCTGCACCTTGATACGCGCTCCCGTTGGCGGGAGAGGTCGGTCTGGCCACGAGGGCACACCGGGGGCATGCTTGGCCGATGGAGCACGTGTCCTCGCTCGGCGCGACGATCGTCGCCAGCCTGGCGCTCGCCTATGCCGGTGGTGTCTTGGCGCGCTTTGCGCGCCTGCCGCTGATTGTCGGCTACCTGGCGGCGGGCATCGTGCTCGGCCTGTTCACGCCGGGCTTCGTCGTCGACCAGAAAGTGGTCGAGCAGCTCGCCGAGATTGGTGTCGCCCTGCTGCTGTTCGGCGTCGGGCTGCATTTCTCGATCCGCGATCTCGTTGCCGTGTGGAAAATCGCGGTGCCCGGGGCTCTGATCCAGGTGGCATCGTCGGCGGTGCTGGGCTACGGCGCCGCGCGATTGACCGGCTTCGCGCCGACTCAGGCCTTGATCTTCGGCGCTTGTCTTGCCGTCGCCAGCACGGTGGTCGCGACGCGCGCGCTCAACGAGCGGGACGAGTTGCCCTCTGAGGCCGGCCGAATCGCGCTCGGCTGGCTGGTCATGCAGGACCTCATCGTCGTCGGCGTGCTCGTCATCCTTCCCGCGGCGCCGGGCGGCGCTGCGGCAATCCATCCGAGCCCTGGCCTGCTCGTCCTCAAGCTCATCGAAGTCCCGGCCTTCGTCGCCTTCATGCTCTTGCTCGGTCGGCGCCTCATTCCGCCGGTGCTTGCGTTCACCGCGCGCGACGGCTCGCACGAGCTGTTTCGCCTGGCGGTCCTCGTCATCGCGCTGGGCATCGCCTATCTCTCGACCGAGCTGATCGGTATCTCGCCTGCGCTCGGCGCCTTCTTCGCCGGCGTCGTGATCGCCGAGTCCGACCTCAGTCATCAGGCGGCCGGGGAATCGGTGCCGGTGCAGCAGGTCTTCACCGTGCTCTTCTTCGTTTCCGTCGGGATGCTGTTCGATCCAACCGTGCTCGTCCGGGCGCCGTTTCGGGTCGCCGGCGTCGCCGCCGTCGTGGTCGTCGGCAACACGCTGATTACGCTGTTCACGATGCTCGCCCTTCGCGCGCAGCCGCGCAGCGCCGCCGATGTCGCCGCCGCGCTCGCGCAAATCGGTGAATTCTCGTTCATCCTCAGCGCCCTTGCCGTGGCCCAGGGGCTGCTGCCGCTCGAGGCCCGCAACCTCGTGCTTGCCGCAGCGCTTATCTCGATCGTGCTCCAGCCCCTCGTATTCCGCGCGGCGGATGGTGTCGGCCTCTCCCTCGACAGGCGCGCGTTCCTGCGCCGATGGCACGTGACGCGGTCGCCGCCGCGGGCGTCGCCCGGCCACAGCTCGGACTTGAATCGCCATGCGATCGTCGTCGGTCACGGCCGCGTCGGCAGCATCGTTGTTGCCGCGCTGCGCAGCGAGGGAGCTCCCTTCATCGTCATCGAACAGGATCTGCACGCCGCCGAACTGCTGCGTCGCGAGGGGCTGCCGGTCATTTATGGGGACGCGGCGTGGCCCGAGGTGCTGGATGCGGCGCGGCCGGAGCGCGCGCGCCTGCTGGTGATCGCCGTACCGGGCAAGAACGCTGCGCGCCGCATCCTCGCCGCCGCGCGGCAAGCGAATCCCGGGCTCGATGTGGTAGTGCGGACTCACAGCAAAGAGGAGGAGGACTGGCTCGCCGGGCGGTCGGTCGGGCTGGTGGTGATGGGCGAGCGGCACGCGGCTCGCGAAATCGCTGACTACGCCCGCCGCCGCTTCGCCGAGAGTGGCGAAACGCCCAAGAACTCCTGAGCGGCGGCGGGCAACCTTGCCCGGGGAAGGTCGGCGACTCGGCGAACTGCCCGCAACTGATGGAGGCGCGACCGTTTCGGTTTTCGCTCAGCGCGGCAACACTTCCCGGATCACCTTTGCGAGCTCCGCCGCTTCCGCCGGCTTGCGCACGAACGCTGCAAAGATCTGCTGTCGCACGGCCGCCTCGATGGCCTGGTCGTCGACGCCGGTGTAGAGGATGACCGGTAGCTCTGGCCGCAGCGTTCGCAGCGCCTCGGCCAAGGCGAGACCGTCCATCTCCGGCATCAGATTGTCGGTGACCACGACGCTCCAGCCGGCCGGCTCGTCGCGGACCACCTGCAGCGCCTCCCGCGGATCGTTCACCGCCGCCACCTCGTAGCCCAGGCGCTCGAGACCGATCGACAGCGCATCCGTGATATTGACCTCGTCATCGACCACCAGCACGCGCCCGCGCCCGCGCCATGCGCCGCCTTCCGCGGTGGTCGGGTGACGGGCTTGGGCAGCCGCTTCGCTGAGCGGCAGGTAGACCGAAAACCGGGTGCCTCGGCCAGGTGTGCTGGCGACCGAGCAAGCGCCGTCATGCGCGGCAATGATGCCATGGACCACGGCGAGCCCGAGCCCGGTGCCCCGGCCGCGCTCCTTGGTGGTGAAGAACGGCTCGAAGATCCGCCGCACGGCTGCGGCCGGAATCCCCTCGCCGGTATCCGTCACATCGATCCGGACGTAGCGTCGCCCGTTCTCCACGCGCCCGACCAGCAGCGCGTGCTGCCAGTCCGCCTCGCTGGGCGCGAGCGTGGCGGCGCTGATACCGATCTCGCCCGCCTGCCCGCGCAAAGCGTCCTGCGCGTTGACGCAGAGGTTGACGACGAGCTGTATCAGTTGGGACTCGTTGCCGCTGACGACCAGCGGCTCCTCGGCGAGCGACAGGCTGACACGCGTCGTCGCCGGCAGCATGCCCGCCAGAAGCTCACGCGCATCGCGCAAGACATCGCGCAGGTCGAGCGAACGACGATCCGGCGGCTGCGCCCGCGCGAATGCCAGAATCTGGGCGACCAGGTCTTTGCCTTTGACGCAGGCGCTGTGGATGCGGCGCGCGAAATTATGTTGCGGCGAGCCCGACGGGAGGTCCTCTTCGAGGAACCGGGCGAAATTGATCGCCACCCCGAGAACGTTGTTGAAGTCGTGCGCGATTCCGCCCGCGAGCCGGCCGATGGCCTCCATCTTGCCGGCCTGCTGCAGCTGCGCTTCCGCCTGCTTGCGCTCGGTCAGATCGAGCGCGAAGGTGACGCCCTGGTCGGGGTTGCCCTCGAAAGTCGCGCCGCCGACGAGGACCGGCACGCGGCTGCCGTCCTTGCGGAAATATTCCTTTTCATAGGGTTTGCAGCTCCCGGTCGCCTTGAACTGAGCCATCGCCCGGAGCGTATCCGCGCGCCATTCGGCGGGCGTCATCTCCAGCCAGCGCACGCGCCCGGCGGCGAGGTCCTCACGGTCATATCCGACCATGCCGAGAAAGGCGTCATTCGCCTCAAGGATCCGGCCTTCAAGATCCCAGACGCCGATGCCGACAATGTTCGCGTCCACGAGCCTTCGGATCTTCGCCTCGCGCTCTTGCACCTCGCTGTAGAGCCGCGTGTTCTCCAGCGAGATTGCCGCCTGGGCCGCCAGCAGTTCGAGCAGCGCGATCCGATCCGCGGTGAAGGCGTGCGAGGTGAGGGTATTTTCAAGGTAGAGCAAACCCGCCAGCCGCCCCTGTCGCAGCAGGGGAAGACAGAGGACCGATTTCGGCCGCAGGCGCCGCACATACTCGTCTTCGGAAAACAGGTTGGGCTTGGCGGCATCATCGAGGATCAACGTCTTTCGCGTGCGGATGACATAACGCAGAAGGGTCTCCGGGGAGGCGGGGGCGGCCATCGACCTCTGGCGCGGAACGAGCTCGACCTTGTCGCGGCTGACCCGTGCCTCGGCTTCGATCACGTAGCTTTCCCCTTCCCCTTGCGGGAGAACCAGCAATCCGCGATCGGCGCCGGCGCTTTGCAGCGCAATCGACATCAGTGTCTCGATCAGCTTGGGCAATAAGATCTCGCCGGACACCGCCTGAGAGGCTTTGACGACGTTCGTCACATCGAGCTGCGGGACGCGGGCGCTCAGTGTCGCCGTGGGATGCCTGTCTTCGGGGTCGGCAAGCCCTGGGTAAATCCGCTCGAGCTGCCGCACCTTGCCGTCGGCACCCCAGAGGGCATAGCAGGCGCGCGCGTTGCGCAGATGCGCATAGCCGTTCGTCTCGAGGCCGTGGCTGAGATAGAAGCGGCCGGCGAGTTCGTTGGCGAGAGCTTCATTCTGAATGAAGCCATGATCGTGCGCCGAGCGGATGGCCTGCTCATAGAGACGCATCGCCTCCATGTCCCGGCCCTCGATCTGGGCGACTTCGGCAGCGAGCAAGTCGTGGCGGTTCGCAAAATTCTGCGGGCAATTGTCAGCCCAGTGTCGATGCCGACGCAGCGCCTCCTCGACACACCGCCTGAACTCCAGCCGCTGGGCGGCGCTTGCGCGCGGGTATAGCGCCGTCATCGACAAGGCGCGGTAAAATTGCGACATCGCTACGAGCGGCATGGCGACGGCGCCGCGCAACGCCTCCGCGGCCCGCGCCGCCGACTCCAGCGCCGCGTCATAGTCGCCGAAGAGGAATAACACCGTCTGTTTCAGAACGTGAAAGCGCCAGACCGCGAAGCCCGCGAGTTTGTCGGCCTCGCTGAACTCCTCATCCTCGAAGCTGGTCGGCGCGCGCGTCAGTCCTTTGAGGCAAGCGGCGAACTGCAGTTGAACGCGGAACGTGTCGCGGATCGCGTCATTGTAGCTCTGGGTGCCGACATCGGCGTAGCCGCGGCAGGTTTGCACCAGCGTATCGAGCGGGTCGCCCTTCTCGCGGGTCATCTCTGCCAAATAGAGGGCCGCATAGCCGGCATAGAGGAAATTGCCGAGCTTCGCCGAGCCGGAAAAACTCTCATGCAGATAAGGCAGGCTGGTCGCGATGTGCCTTCGCCAATGATTGACGAAGAAGCCGTGGCGCAGAAGCAATATCGCCCGGAGCCCGGGATTGTCGAACTTCGCAACGAGGCGCACCGACATATCGGAAAATTCGAAGGCCGACTTGAAATCGCCGCGTCCCACGAGCACCAGCGCATACCCGTTGTAGAGCGCGCTTGCTTCGACCGAATTGCCGTGCCGCAGGCAGAGATTGACGCCTTTGGCCGCAAGCAATGGGAAATAGCGCTGCGTTGCGTAAATCGGTGCGATGGCCTCGACGATCAGGCCGGTGATCAGCCGGACGGTCGGATCGGTGGCAGGCGGAGCATCTGCCAGCTCGGCGATGGCGCGCCCACGTAAATTGTTGGCAAGGTCGCGCTCCTCCGTTTCGATTGCCGCCGCTATCGCTTCATCCGATTCCGGTAGCTCGATCCCGAAAAGTCGCAGCGCATCGCGCAGCGCTGTCATCGCGTCGCCGGATCGACCCGCAAAATCGCTCATCTTGATACGCAAGCGATAGATTTCGGCACGGTCGATGGCCGAGCGGGCTTCTGCGAGAATCACGCCGGCGAGCTCCGCCGCGATGTCGGGATGCCCGGTGAGGTACTCGCACTCGCAACGCTCCAGCTGGAGGGAGAACGTGTCCTCGTACTGAGTACGCCAAGCGTCCGACGGCAGCAATGCTGTCGCCTGGGCCAGATAGCGGCGCGCCGCGCTATAGGCGATGGCTCGTCTCGCTTTGCGGCCGGCGAGGGCGTTCAGTTGCCGAAGTTTCTCCCTTTCACCGTCATCCCTGATCAGCGCGACGCCACGGTTCAGCTGGGTCGCGACCTCGAACAAGCGCTCGCCGACCGCCTCTTGCGGCAGATGCGACAGCAACAAGCGGCCGATCCGCAAATGCCGCTCCGCTCGCCGGCCCTCGGGGATGAGCGCATAGGCCGCCTCTCGCACGCGGTCGTGCAGAAACCGATAGGAGTCTCCGGCGCGGAGCACGATCCCCTCGCACACGGCGTCCCAGAACGCGGCGTCCACGGTCGCTTCCGTTCCGCCTTGCGTCACCACCAGCGTGGCGACGTCAGCGCTGATGCCGAGACACGCGAGGCCTTCCAGTACCTCCCGTGTCGCAGCGGGAAGCCGCTTCAGCCTCGCCAGCATGAGGTCCACGACGTTGTCGGTGAGGCCCCTGGCGCGAATCTCGTCGATGTTCCAGCGCCAGCTTCCCGGGCGCCATCGAAGGCAAGCAGGCGTTCTTCGCACATCGCGCCGAGGAACTGGACGGCGAAGAGCGGATTGCCCACCGTTCTCTCATGAATGAGCTGCGCCAACGGCGCGGCGTCAGGCAACGCGCAGCCCAGCGATTCCGCGACCATCCGACCGAGGTCGTCACCCGACAGCGGCCCGAGTGCGATGTGGTTCACCGCGGCGCCGTCCTCCCGCAGTACGTCGACGATCGCGGTCAGCGGATGGGTGGGCTCGACCTCGGCGTCACGGTAGGCGCCGACCGCCAGGAGATACCCGGCGTTGGGGGACGAAACCGCATGCGCGAGGAAGTTCAGAGTGGCGGCGTCCACCCATTGCAAATCGTCAAGGAACAGCACCAGAGGGTGCTCGCGGCGGGCAAACACCCGAAGAAAATTGTCGAGGACTCCGAGAAAACGCGGTTCTCTTTCTCGCGGCGACAGATCCTCGGCCACGGGCGGCTGCGGGCCGATGAGCAGCTCGAGCTCGGCAACGAGATCCACGATCAGCCGACCATTCGCGCCGACCGCCGCCCGGATGGCGTCACGCCACGGTGCGAGGTCCTTCTCGCTCTTGACCAGGAGCTGACGGATCAGGCCCTGGAAGGCCTGCGCCAAGGTCGCATAGGGGATGTCGCGCTGGTACTGATCGAACTTGCCGGAAGCGAACCAGCCGCGTCGCGGCACGAGCGTTTTGTGCAGCTCGTTCACGACCGACGACTTGCCGATGCCGGAAGACCCGGAAACCAGCACGAGTTCGGGCGTGCCGCGCGATGCGACGCGCTCGAAGGCGGCGCGCAGGCCGTCGATCTCCTGCTCGCGCCCATAGAGTTTTTCGGGAATGCGCAGCACGTCGGGTATGTCGTGCGCGCCTGGCGCAAACTGCGCGATGCTGCCGCTGCTTTCCCATTCACCGAGGCAACGTCGGAGATCCGTAGCCACGCCGACAGCGGTCTGGTAACGATCCTCCGGGGCCTTGGCGAGCAGCTTCATCACGATGTCGGAGACGGCGGCAGGCAAGCCGCAGCGACGCTCGGCGGGCGGTACCGGTCGCCGCGCCAGGTGGCAATGCACCAGCTCCATCGGATCAGCGGCGGTGAAAGGCAGCGCGCCGGTGAGCATTTCATAAAGCGTGACGCCGAGCGCATAGAGATCGCTGCGCGCATCGACCGAGCGGTTCATCCGGCCGGTTTGCTCGGGCGCCATGTAGGCCAGCGTGCCGGCGATGATCTCGGGCGGCTCGGGGGCCGAGCGCTCCCGCCGGAGGCGGGAGGCGATGCCGAAGCCGGTAAGTCTGACCTCGCCGCTGCTGCGACTGACGAGGATGTTGGCCGGCTTTATATTTTTGTGGATGAGGCCGCGCGCGTGAAGCGCGGCGATGGCAGCAGCGATGACGCCGGCCAGACGCAAGAAGCTTTCCACCTCCATCGGAAGGCCCAGTCGCCCGATGAGCGGCTCGCTGCCGGAATCCTCGAGCACGAGCATGTTCCGCCCGTGCTCTCGCACGAATTCCAGGGGGCGCGCCGCCCACCCGCTGTCCAGCTCATTCCTGAGCCCGAATTCATGAGCGAGGTGATCAAGGCAGCTCGGCGTCGGATGGTCTGAAGCCGGGACCACGGCCAGTACCGCGGTCCGCGCGCCCTCATCCGCCCCGCGCCAGGTTCGACAGAAGACTCGATCGCCGTCTGCCCACAAGACCTCCAGCCTGCTTTCGCCATCGCCTCGCCAGGACGAGGTCTGGTTCATGTCGAAAGCGCCGAGTCGAGGCCGAGGGACATTGGCAGGGCCGACAAGGTTTGGCGAGCGCGCAGAACGTTGCCGCTACACGTATGGGAAGCAAATATAGCAGAGCGTCTCCCCTTATACTAGGCGACGCCCTGGTCGAGCCACCGGAATTCACACTGATTGGACGTGGGTCAGTTCTCTGGAACAATAAAGAGGAAAAGCCCTCCTCGGCTTGCGCGCACGCAAGGGACGGCGAGCCCGCGGCTCACCCCACGCTGAACTCTGCGGTTCTAAAGATGCGCATCACGGTCAAGACGCGCATCGTCGTCAGGCCTAAACCGTGGTCACTGACGTGACCTCCTCGAGCCGCTGCTGACACCTCTTGCCAATCGCCGCTTGGAATGCGCCATGAAAGACAAGATCGCCCTGGAAGAGCACTTTGCGATCGACCTCACGATCGAGCAATCGAAGGTGTACGCGAAGCCTGGCGTTTGGGAGAAGCTGCGCTCCGACCTCATGGATGTCGAGCAGCAGCGTCTCGAGCGAATGGAGCAGAGTGGCACGGCCTTCTCGATCGTCTCGCTCAACGCACCAGGCACGCAAGGCATTCCGGATCCCGCAGCGGCGACACACGTCGCGCAGCGGGCGAACGACACCTTGGCGGCTTTCGTCTCGCGCCACCCTCGACAGCTCGGCGGGTTTGCCGCACTGCCGATGCAGGACCCCGACGCCGCCGCTCGAGAGCTCCAACGCTGCGTCCGCGACCTCGGCTTCCACGGCTTCCTCGTCAATGGCTTTGCCCAAGTTGGCGATCTCGACACCATCGTTTATTACGACGATCCGCGCTTCAACGAATTCTGGAAGACCGTCGAGGATCTGGGGAAGCCCTTTTATCTGCACCCGCGCGATCCGCTGCCGGCGAACGCCAGGGCGTTCCAGAACTTTCCCTGGCTCGGAGCGCCGACCTGGGCGTTCGCCATGGAGACCAGCACACTCGCCCTTCGCTTGCTGACCAGCGGTCTGTTCGATCGTCATCCCAGGCTTCAGATGATCCTTGGCCACATGGGGGAATGCATCCCGTTCCACATCTGGCGCATCGACCACGCGCTGCAGATCGCGCCGCGCGGCAATCCCGCGAAGCGACCGGTCAGCGCCTATCTGCGCGACAACGTTCACATCACGACGAGCGGCGTATTCCACACCCCGGCGATGCTGCTGACCATGCTGACGGTGGGGAGCGACCGCATCCTGTTCTCCGTCGACTATCCCTTCGAAATTCATGCCGAAGCGGCAGCCTGGTTCGATACTTGCGAGATCAGCGAGACGGACCGGCGCAAGATCGGACGCGACAACGCCCGGGCGCTTTTCGGTCTGCTTTGAACATGCCAGCCCGGCTATGCGCCCCTTGCTGTGATTTCGGTCACTGCGGGGTCCCCGCTCCTGCACCCACGTCCATCGCGGACGGACGAGGCGAGGAGATGATTGCTATGAACGTGATCTCCCTGGGGCAGCGCGTCTTCTATGAGGTGCCGGGCGCGACACAGACCGATCTTGCGCAGTTCCTTTATCAACGGAACGCCGTCGTTAGCGACAGTCTCGGGAAGCTCGCGATTTGGCGCGACAGCAGGGCGGAGCCGGTCGCTATGGCGATTCACGAGAGTGGCTCGTTGTTTAAGACGTACATCAGGCTCGATCTGCTGTTTCACAAGGTGTGAACGTACGAGGCAGAGCCTTTCACGTCTATCACGTCAGCGAAGCTCACGGCACACCGTTCAGAGCCGCATGGACGCGGTCGCGATCGAAAGGAAGGTCGCGCAGGCGCTTCCCGGTCGCGTTGTAAAAAGCATTGGCGATGGCGGCTGGAACGGGCGGCAACGCCGCCTCTCCTGC
>JASHUO010000117.1 GCA_030039975.1 Alphaproteobacteria bacterium | reverse complement strand
CGCTTCTTCCGGAGCGGTGTCGAGGCTGCCGTAGCGGCGCAGCGCCGCTCGGCGTTCCGCCTCATCCCGCGGCGCCGTCGCCTCGTCCTGTGGAACGGGAAAAGACAAGGCTCACCCCGCCGGAAGCCTCTAAACTGCCGCGGAATTCTGCCCTTTTGGTAGTGAAATTTCCGTTAAACTCAACTAAATAGACGTGCCTTTTCAAGCGGATTCGAGCAAATGGACGCTGAAGAGGCGCCGCCGATCCGTCCAACAGCGGCCGGGCCGAAACCCGCCGCGCGCCGCCAAACGCTGAAACTCGGCAATGCTGTACTTGCAGGAATCCTCGGTATGGATGTGCTCGCCGGCGGCAAAGCGAATGGAGCGGTTGGCCACGGTGACGATCTGGTCGGCGCGGCTGCGAATGTAGATCTCGATGCGCCCCGCCGCCTCGTTGTAGAAGGCGACGTGCTCGAAGCGGTCGAGATCGAAATCGCCGTCGAGCTCGCGGTTGATGCGCTCGAGCAGATTCAAGTTGAAGGCGGCGGTGACCCCGGCCCTGTCGTTATAGGCGGCATCGAGCACCGCCTTGTCCTTCTTGAGATCGACGCCGATCAGCAGCGCACCGCCGCGGCCGACGACGCGGCGGCAGCCGGCGAGAAAGGCGACGGCGTCTTCGGGGGTGAAATTCCCGATGGTCGAGCCGGGAAAGAACCCGACCCGCCGCCCTTCGCCGCGCTCAGGCAAGGGCGGCAAACGCAGCGGCTCGAGATAATCGGCACAGACGGCGACCACCGGAACCTGCGGGAAATCGGCCGCGACCTCGTCGGCGGCGCGCCGCAGCGGCTCGCGCGAGATGTCGATCGCGACATAGGCCGACGGCGCCTCGAGCGCCGCGAGCAAGAGGCGCACCTTGAGCGAAGCGCCGCTGCCGAACTCGATGAGCTGCGCGTGGCGACCGGCGGACGCCGCCATCTCCGGCGCATAGTCGCGCAGGATCGCCATCTCCGTCCGCGTCAAATAGTATTCCGGCAGCTCGCAGATCTCCTCGAAGAGCGCTGAGCCGCGCTCATCGTAAAGAAAGCGGCACGGAATCGATTTGGCGCGGCGCGTGAGGCCGGCCAGCACCGCATCGCGGAAGCTCTCCTCCGCCGGCGCCAGATCGTGAAATTCGGCGAGCGCACTCTCCTGTCTCATGCATCCTCCGCCAGCCTGATGCCGCCGAAAGCCCAGCGCGAGGCCGGCGGGAAGAAATTGCGATAGGTGAGACGGACATGCCCGGCCGGCGTCACCGCCGCCCCGCCGCGCAGCACCATCTGGTTCGACATGAACTTGCCGTTGTACTCGCCGACTGCGCCGGCGACGGGGCGGAAGCCGGGATAGGCGGTATAGGGACTCGCCATCCATTCCCAGACATCGCCGACCATCTGCACGAGCGCACCGCCCCCTGCAGGCTCGGGATGGAGCATCGCGCCCGGCCGACAGAGATTGCCGTCAAGAGTGATCGCGGCCTCGACCGCCGCGACCTCCCATTCAGCCTCGGTCGGCAACCGCTTTCCGGCCCAGCGGGCGAAAGCATCGGCCTCGTAGAAGCTGACATGGACGACCGGCTCGGCTGGATGGACGGCGCGCCTTCCGGCGAGCGTGAAAACGGTCCAGCCGCCCTCCTCCTGCTGCCAATAGAGCGGCGCGGTCCAGCCTTGCTGCTGCACCGCCGCCCAGCCATCGGAAAGCCAGAATTCGGGCCGGCGATATCCACCGGCAGCGATGAACTCGTCATACTCGCCGCAGGTCACGAGACGCGAAGCGAGGCGGAAAGGCTCGAGCCAGACCTTGTGGCGCGGCGTCTCGTTGTCGAAGGCGAAGCCGGCGCCGCCATGCCCGATCTGCCGCAAGCCGCCAGCGACCTCGTACCAGGACAGCGGCGACGCATCGCCCGCTGCCGGCTCAGGGGCGGCGTGATAAGCGGGGTGCAACGGATTGAGCGACAACACATGCTTGATGTCCATCAACAGCAGCTCCTGATGCTGCTGCTCGTGATGGAGACCGAGCTCGACCAGCGCCGCGACCGCGCCGGCGGATCGATCCGGCGCGGCGAGGAGTCCGCCCATCGCCGCATCGACATGCGCGCGGTAATTGGCGATCCCGGCGATACCGGGCCGCGACAACAAGCCGCGCTCGGGCCGCGGGTGACGAGGTCCGACCGCCTCGTAATAGGAGTTGAAGAGATAGCCGTAAGCGGGATGGAACGGCCGGTAACCCGGCAGATGCGGCAAGAGCAGGAAAGTCTCGAAGAACCACGTCGTATGCGCGCGATGCCATTTCGTCGGGCTGACGTCCGGCATCGACTGCACCGTCTGATCTTCGGCCGAGAGCGGCGCCGCCAGCGCTTCGGTGGCATTCCGCAGGGCGACATAGCGGTGCGCGAGCGACGCGCACTCCTCAGCGGCCGGAGCGCTCTTCCGCGTATTCGGCCTCATGCCTCCCCTCTCCCGCGCGACGCCGTTATGCCTTGAACAACCCGGCCGATGCGAAGTTGCCGGGGGGCGCCGTTTCGCGGTCAGGTTAGCCGTTGCGGCTTCCTGGCGAAAGTCGCGCCCTGGAGGCAGACAAATGGGAAGCGCCCCGACCGCTGGCAAGCCTGGGCGGCAGCCGGCGCTGCGGTCGACGCCGACTCTAGGCTTGGCGCTCCAGCGCGGTGCGCACTTCGGAAGCGATTTCGTCGGGGCGATAGGGCTTGTGGATCAGCTTGCCATGAAGCTGAGCGGCGGGCCGCCGCGATACGTGCGAAAACCCGGTGGCGTAGAGCACTTTGAGCTCCGGTTGCAGCCGCTTCGCCTCATCAGCGAGCTCGAACCCGTCCATCACGCCAGGCATAACAATGTCCGTAAACAGCAGGTCGAACTTCACCTGCTCCATCAGGATCTGCAGCGCGACTTCGGCATTCGGCACTGACAGGACCGAATATCCCCGGTTCCGCAACGACGTAGAGACCAGTTCTCTGACATCTTCTTCGTCTTCAACCACCAAGATGCTGAAACTCATTCCGGCGTTCCCTTTGTCCCCGGAGTTGAGCCCCGGACGCTCCTCCTTCAGAGAATATGGAGCGGTGCGCTGCCCGTGACGATAACCCGTTCGGGTCGATTTTGTTGCAGTGTGCTCGATTTTCCGTCGCTTTACGAGGTTGCAGTGACGAGTCGGGTCACACTTATTGCTCAGTAAAGCGGAAAATCAGCAGCATCGCCGATTTGCCCATGTCCGCTTCGCAGCCAATTTACGCTAACCAACTGTATTTCAGCATCGTGACACAACCGCGCGTCCACCATCGTCGGCGCTATGTCTCTCGCTTGACGCATCGGATCGAGTATAGGACGCTCGCGCCAAACAAGGAGACGGGGCATGAGCTTCGCGACAATTCGCTTCGAGCTCGGCGAGGGCGTAGCGACCTTGACGCTCAACCGGCCCGACCGACTCAACAGCTTCACGACGGAAATGCACGAAGAGGTGGCGGCGGCGCTCGGCACGGTCGAAAGCGACCCTGCCATCCGCGCGCTGCTCCTCACCGGCGCGGGCCGCGGCTTCTGCGCCGGGCAGGACCTCAATCTGCGCGAGGCCAGCGCCGGCGGCGAGTTTGACGCCGGCGCAGCGATCGACCGTTACTACAACCCGCTGGTGCGGCGCCTGCGGGCACTGCGCAAACCGGTGATCGCGGCGGTCAACGGCCCGGCGGCCGGCGCCGGCGCCAATCTTGCCTTCGCGTGCGACATCGTCCTCGCCGCGCGTTCGGCGAGCTTTCTGCAAGCCTTCTGCCGCATCGGCCTGGTGCCGGATACCGGCGGCACCTGGTTCCTGCCGCGGCTGGCCGGCTCGGCCCGCGCCCTGGGGATGATGCTGCTGGGCGAGCCGCTGCCGGCGGCGACTGCGGCGGAATGGGGGTTGATCTGGAAAGTGGTCGATGACGAGAAGCTGATGAGCGAAGCGCGTGTGCTCGCAACGAAGCTGGCGCAAGGCCCCACCATCGGGCTCGGCCTCATCAAGGAAGCGCTCAACCGCTCGCTCGTGAGCACGCTCGATGCCCAGCTCGACAGCGAGCGTGATCTGCAACGCATCGCCGCGACATCGGCGGATTTCCGCGAAGGCGTCACCGCCTTCCTCGAGAAGCGGCCGGCGCGGTTCACCGGGCGATGATGGACGGCGATCGGCCCGAGCAGCGCCTTGCCGAAGCGGTCGGGCGCGCGATGCTGGCGCAGGATGAGGCCTCGCGCGCGCTCGGCATGGTGGTGGAAGAGATCGCGCCCGGACAGGCGCAGCTCTCGATGAGCGTGCGTGGCGACATGATCAATGGCCATGATCTCTGCCATGGCGGGCTCATCTTCACGCTTGCCGACAGTGCCTTGGCTTTTGCCAGCAACGCACGCAACCAGGTGACCGTCGCTGCCGCCGCCGAGATCCAGTTCGTCAGCCCCGCTCGCAAAGGCGCGACGCTCGTCGCCGTGGCGCGCGAGCGGGCGAGCATGGGGCGCAGCGGCATCTACGATGTCGAGGTCACTGACCGCGACTCGGGCCGTCTCGTCGCGCTCTTCCGCGGCCGCGCTCACCGCATCGAGGGCCGCATCGTCGAAGAGGACCCGGCATGACCGCCGGCCTGCCGCCCCTCGCCCCGCCGAGCCGTGGCGAGCTCGAGCCGATCGAGCTGGCGAGCCGCGACGAGATCGCGGCGCTGCAGCTGGCGCGGCTCAGATGGACGCTGCGCCATGCCTACGACAATGTCGCGCATTTCCGCGCCCGCTGCGAGGCGGAGGGTGCCCATCCCGACGATCTCAAGCAGCTCGCCGAGCTCGCCCGATTTCCTTTCACCACCAAGGACGATCTGCGCCGGACCTATCCCTTCGGCATGTTCGCCGTGCCGCGCGAGAAGCTGTTGCGGCTGCACGCCTCGAGCGGCACCACCGGCAAGCCGACGGTGGTCGGCTATACCAAGCATGATCTCGACATCTGGGCCGATCTCGTGGCGCGCTCCATCCGCGCCTCGGGCGGAAGGCCGGGCGATCTCATCCATATCGCTTATGGCTACGGCCTCTTCACCGGCGGCCTCGGCGCGCATTACGGCGCCGAGCGGCTCGGCTGCACCGTGATTCCGGTCTCCGGCGGCATGACCGAGCGGCAAGTGCAGATCATTCAAGATTTCAAGCCGACCATCATCATGGTGACGCCGTCCTACATGCTGGCGATCGCCGACGAGTTCGAGCGGCAGGGGCTCGATCCGCGCACCTCCTCGCTCAAGATCGGCATCCACGGCGCCGAGCCCTGGACCAATGCGCTGCGCGGCGAGATCGAGCGCCGCATGGCGATGCACGCCGTCGACATCTATGGCTTGTCCGAGGTGCTCGGTCCCGGCGTCGCCAATGAGTGCGTCGAGAGCAAGGACGGACTCCATCTCTGGGAAGACCATTTCTATCCCGAAGTGATCGATCCTGCGACCGGCACGGTGCTGCCGGATGGCGAGGTGGGCGAGCTTGTGCTCACGACGCTCACCAAGGAAGCACTGCCGATGGTGCGCTATCGCACGCGCGACCTGACGCGGCTCTTGCCGGGCACAGCGCGCAGCATGCGGCGGATGGAGAAGATCACCGGGCGCAGCGACGACATGCTCATCATCCGCGGCGTCAATCTCTTTCCCAGCCAGATCGAGGAGCTGATCCTGAAGCAGCAGGCGCTCTCCGGCCATTATCTCCTCGAAGTGAGCCGACCACGCCAGCTCGACGAGCTCAAGGTCATCGCCGAGCTCCGGCCGGAGGCGACCCCGAACAGCGCCGCCGCCGAGGAGCGCATCGCCGCCGCGCTGCAGCATGACGTCAAGTCACTGATCGGCGTCACTGCGCGGATCGAGATCGTTCCCGTCGGCAAGATCGAGCGCTCGATCGGCAAGGCGCGGCGTGTGATCGACCTCAGACCCAAAGGCTAGCCCCACGCCTTGCATCGCCGCTGCCGGCACCCGACATTTAAGGCGAATTCATTGATCCTTCCGATGGGGCTTCTTCCATGGCGAAATGGCGGAACCTGGTGTTGGCGCTGCTCTGCGCGCTGACGCTGCTCACCCCCAGCCTTGCCGCGGCGCGCGCCGGCGGCAGCTTCCGCGGCGGCGGCATGAGCTATGGCAGCGAAGGAAGCCTGGGATCGCGCACCTATGGCGACAATGGTGGCCAATCCGTCGGCCGCAGCATGACGCCGTACAGCAATCCGGGTTCGTCGTCTTACGGTTACGGCTATGGCCAGAACCATCCCTTCCTGACCGGACTCGGCGGCGCTCTGTTCGGCTCGTGGCTCGGCTCGATGCTCTTCCCGCATTGGGGCTATGGCTGGGGCTTTGGCCATGTCTTCGGCTCGCTCTTCTCGTGGATCTTCATCATCTTTGCGCTGTCCATGCTGTTCCGCCTGTTCCGGCGCAGCCACGGCGCGCTGACCATGCCGCCCCTCGGTGGCATGGGTTATGGCGGCCCGACGGTCGGCTATGGCCCGGGCGGAGGCTATGCGCCGGCCATCGCCAGCCGCCCGATGACGGTGAGCGCCACCGACTACACCGCGTTCGAGGCGATCCTGAAGGCGGTGCAAGGCGCTTGGAGCCAACGTGATCTGCGCTCGCTCTCGCACTATGTGACGCCGGAGATGCTCTCCTATTTCAGCGAGGAGCTCGCCGGCAACACCAGCCAAGGCGTCGAGAACCACGTCGAACGCATCGAGCTCATGCGCGGCGATGTGCGCGAGGCCTGGGAAGAGAGCAATCTGCAATACGCCACCTGCCTGCTGCAGTGGCGCGCGCTCGACTATACCGTGCGCAGCGACCGCAATCCCGGCGAGCCCGGCTGGCTCGTCAACGGCGACGCGCAGCACCCGAGCGAGGCACAGGAGCTCTGGACCTTCGCGCGCAGTCGCGGCGGCCACTGGCTGCTCTCCGCGATCCAGCAGATCTAGACCTGGCCGCTCTTGCATCCCGGGCCCGGAGCCGTCATGGATCGGCTCCGGGAGGATCGCATGATCGGGCTTTCCGTTGAGCAGCAGCGCATTCGCGACGCCATCGCGCGTCTTTGCCAAGACTTTGGCGAGGATTACTGGCTCGAGCGCGACCGCAAAGGCGGCTTCCCGGAAGCGTTCTACGGCGCGGTGGCACGCGATGGCTGGCTCGGCATCGCCATGCCGGAAGCCTATGGCGGCGCCGGTCTCGGGATCGCCGAGGCGGCGGTGATGATGCAGACGGTCGCCGCATCCGGCGCCGGCTTCAGCGGCGCCTCGGCGCTGCACATGAACATCTTCGGCCTCAACCCCGTCGTCCGCTTCGGCAGCGAAGAGCAAAAGCGCCGCTTCCTGCCGCCGCTGATCCGCGGCGAGGAAAAGGCGTGCTTTGCCGTCACCGAGCCCGATGTCGGGCTCGACACCACGCATTTGAAGACCCGGGCGGTGCGCCGCGGCGATCATTACGTCGTCTCGGGCCGGAAGATCTGGATCTCGACCGCGCAGGTCGCACACAAGATGCTGCTGCTGGCGCGCACCACGCCCCTGGAAGAGGCGGCAAAGCCGAGCGACGGCATCAGCCTCTTCTATACGACGCTCGATCGCAGCAAGGTCGAGGTGCGCGAAATCGCCAAGATGGGACGCAAGGCGGTCGATTCGAATCTGCTGTTCATCGACGGGCTCGAAGTGCCCTCCGCCGATCTCATCGGCGCGGAGGGCAAGGGCTTCCAGCAGATCCTGCACGGCATGAATCCCGAGCGCATCCTCATCGCCGCCGAAGCCGTGGGCCTCGGCTTCGCCGCGCTCAACCGCGCTGCCGAATATGCGCGCGAGCGCGTCGTCTTCGGCCGGCCGATCGGGCAGAACCAAGGCATCCAGCATCCTCTGGCGCAATGCTGGGCCGAGCTCAAAGCGGCGGAGCTGATGGTGCGCCATGCCGAAGCCCTCTACGACGCCGACCAACCCTGCGGCGCCGAAGCCAATGCGGCCAA
>JASHUO010000116.1 GCA_030039975.1 Alphaproteobacteria bacterium | reverse complement strand
GTATCGAGGTCGAGCGTGCCCGCGCGGATGCGCATGCCGACCCGGCTGAAGCGCAGGAAGGCGAACAGCCCGGCCACGGCGATGATCACGATCGCGACCATAAAGACTCGATACCAGGTGATGAAGAAGAGACTGGCGCTGAGCGGCTGCGCCATGGCGTCGGGGATGCCGAGCGGCAGCCCGTTCGGCCCCCAGATATAGCGGCACACGTCCTGGATGATGAAGGCGAGGCCGAAGGTCAGCAGCAGGCTGTAAACGGGGTCGCGGCCATAGACTCGGCGGATCATCAGCCGCTCGATGATGAAGCCGAACAGCGCGGCCACGAGCGGCGACAGCAACAGCGCCCCCCAGAAGCCGGTATAGGGGGAGATCACGAAGGCGATATAGCCGCCGAGGGCGAGGAAATTGCCATGGGCGAAATTGCTGACGTTGCTGAGGTTGAGGATGAGCGACAACCCCAGCGCCATCAGCACGTAAAAGGCGCCGATGATCAGCCCGTTGGTTACGTTGTAGAGTACGAGTTGCAGCATCGGCCACTCTCCGCTGAGCTCTCGACCCGCTGCGGCGCGCGCGCCGCAGCGGGGATGCCTGTCGCTAATGTCAGGCCGCGGGGTGGGTCATCTTGCAGCCGGTCTCTTCCACCGTGCCCGCTGCCTGTTCCCCCGGCACCAGCGTCGAGGCGGTAAAGACGTTGTCCGGATTGCCCTGCGGCGGATGCACCTCGCCAACGAAGAGGTTGGGCATCAGCTCGTGGTCACCGGCGCGGTAGAACACCTTGCCCGGCTGCAGGGCCACATCGGGCGGCAGCTCCAGGCCTTCCATCGCGACCGACAGCTTCGGTCCGGCCAGCGATTTGGCCTTGTCGGCACCGAGCCGCACCGAATGCACGGCGACATAGCCGAACCAGTGGCGCGCGCTCGGGGTCTTGCCCGTCGCCTTGCGCATGCCGGCGACGAAATCGGCGACATGCGGCACGTTGGGCTGGTTCCACCACCACTCCATCACCCACCAGCCGGCCTGCGCGTCCGCGGGCACTGATTTGATGCTCTCGAGCTCGTAGAGCGCGCCGCCCAGCCCCATGGCCTTGCCCATGCCGAACTGGGTGAACTGCTTCATGCAATCGATCTGCGCGAGGCCGCCCATATTGTTGAGTAGCACGTTGGGCTGATAGGCCTTGGCCTTGATCAGCGTCGCCGAGAAATCGGAGGTGTTGATCGGCAGCATGTCGCCTTCATAGGTGCCGCCCGCCTTCTTTAGATTCTTGATGAAGGCGTCCTGGAGCGTATGGCCGTAGGCGTAGTCGGGCGTAATGAAGAACCACTTCTTGCCGAACTTCTTCACCAGCTCCGGCGTGATCGCGGCCGCATCCATCGAGGTCGTGTTGCAGATGCGAAAGACGTTCCACTTGCAATCGGTTCCGGTGATCGGATCGGTGTGGCCGCCCGGGACGATGTGGAAGACCTTCTTCTCGTTGGTCACCTGCGACATCGCATAGGCGATGCCCGAATTGACGTCGCCGAAGATCACGTCGACCTGATCGCGGTCGATAAGCTTGCGCGTCTTTTGGACGCCGGTGCCGACATCGTTGGCGGAGTCCTCGACCAGCAGCTCGACCTGGCGCCCGAGGATGCCGCCCTTCCCGTTGACCTCGGCGACGGCGTATTTGGCGCCTTCGACCTCGCTCTGTGCCAGCGCGGAGAGGATGCCGGTCAAGGGATCGACCATGCCGATCTTCACTGTCGCTTCGCCGCGCGCCTGAATGATGAAGGGCGATGCCACTTGCAAGGCGCCGATCGCGGCGCCCGCTTTGAGGATGTTGCGGCGCCCTACAGACCGGTTCCAATGCACAGATTTCATTTACATTTTCCTCCCTGCTGAGCCGCTTGGCCGAAGCCGCGGCTACCTTAAGATTGAAATTAGTTGCAGCAGTGTTCCGCAGCGGCAGGCGGTTGTCGACCACAAAATGGTGAATTTCCTGTCATGCGGCGCCCTTAGCTGCCGATCCGCACCGTCTCGGTGAGGCCGCGAAGGCAGGCGATCACGCTTAAGGGTGTGATCCGGCCGGTCCTCGGATTCTCGGGCGAGGGGACGTTTTCGATGGTCATCGAAAGGCGAACGCTGTCGGCCTCCACTTCGATGCGATGCGTATTCCGCTCGATGCCCGGGTCGGCCCAGATCTCGAGCCGTGTGCGGTCGGGGCCGATGCCCGCCAGCGCCAAAGCGGCGGCAACGTTGACATTGGCGGGAAAGCCGCGGACGCCGTCGCGCGCCGTCCCCTCGAAGAGTTTCAGCGGACGATCGAGCCCGGCGAGCGACAGGCCGCGCTCGACGAGATAAGGCGCGCCGGCGAGGCCCGCCGGCGGCTTGCGCGTCACCAGCGTGACCGAGCGGATCTCGCCCTCGGCCGCGGCGCGGACGGCGTCGAGCCCGAGCAGCGCGCCGGTCGGCACGATGATGCGCGCGCCGCGGCGCTTGGCACGCTCGACCAAATCCGGGTGGTCGAGGAGCGCGCCCACGCTGAGCGGCAGGAAGAGGCGGCCGGCATCGAGCGCCGGCTCCGCGATGGCGCGGAATAAAGCAGAGGGCAGGCTCTCGATGACGATGTCGGCGGTTTCGGCGAGCGCGGCGAGCCGGACAATCGGCACCGCGATCCCGAGCGCCTGCAGCCGCGCCGCGGCGCGGCCAAGGTCGCGCGCCGACACGGCGGCGAGGCTCAGCCCGGGCAGCCCCGCCGCAAGGCGGCGGGCCACGGGCAGACCGATTGCGCCGAGCCCGCCGAGCGCGACCCGCAGGGTCTTGTCAGCTGCTGCCCTCATGGGCCAAAACCTCCGCAACATCGCTCGGCGCAGCATCGCAAGGCGAATCGGCTTTGCCAAGCGCTGCCCGGGCGACTTCAATAGGCGCTGCTGCGACACGCAGCGACGGGCGGGGACGCATGAGCGAGACCCAGGACTTCACCGGCACGATGCCGGTCATCGAGCGCCATCGCTTCGAGACCGGGCGCTTGGCCGAGTGGATGGCGCAGCATGTCGAGGGCTTTCGCGGCACGCTCGAGGTCGAGCAGTTCCGCGGCGGGCAGTCGAACCCCACCTTCCGCCTCACCGCCGGCGGCACGCGCTACGTGCTGCGCCGCAAACCGCCCGGCAAGCTGCTGCCCTCGGCCCATGCCGTCGATCGCGAGTACCGCGTCATCACCGCGCTCCGCGGCAGCGGCGTGCCGGTCGCGCGCAGCTATGCGCTCTGCCTGGATGACGGCGTCATCGGTACCGCCTTCTACATCATGGATTATGTCGAGGGTCGCGTCTTCTGGGATCCGACCCTGCCGGAGCTGCCGCGCGCAGAGCGGTGGGCGGTCTATGACGCCATGAACGCCGTCATCGCCGCCTTGCACAAAATCGACTACTCGACGCTCGGGCTCGGCGATTTCGGCAAGCCCGGCAATTATTTTGCGCGCCAGATCGCTCGCTGGACCAAGCAGTACCGGGCGTCCGAAACGGAGACGATCGAGGCGATGGACCAGCTCATCGCATGGCTGCCGCAGAACCTGCCGCCCGACGACGAGACCAGCATCGTCCACGGCGACTATCGCCTCGACAACATGATCTTCCATCCGACCGAGCCGCGCGTGCTCGCGGTGCTCGATTGGGAGCTGTCAACGCTCGGCAATCCACTCGCCGACTTTTCGTATCACATGATGACCTGGGAGCTCGGGCCGGAGGCCTATCGCGGGCTCGGCGGCAAGGACCTGCCGGCGCTCGGCATTCCGGCGAAGGAAGAGTACCGGGAGCTTTATTGCCGCCGCACCGGCCGCGCCGGCATTCCCCATTGGGATTTCTACATGGCCTATAACATGTTCCGCTTGGCCGCGATTCTCCAAGGCATCATGGGCCGCGTGGTCGAAGGCACCGCGGCCAACGTCAAAGCGCGCGACTCGGGTGCCCGCGCCCGCGCACTTGCCGAAGCCGGCTGGCGTCGCGTCGAGGCGATGACGCGCGGCCGGTGAGCGGGCGCCCGTCGCCGACCGGCTTCGGTCTCCGCGCAACGCTGCGCCGGCCGTTTCCGGCGACGCGGCTGACGCTCGCCACAGCCGCGGGTCTCGCGGTCTACCTGGTCTTGCCGGCGGCTTTGCTGCGGTCCGGCGAGCGCTTGGCGCTGAGCTGGCTTGCCGGCATTGCCGTCTTTCTCGCCCTCGTCGCCTTGGTGGTGGTGCGCGCCTCGCCGGAGCAGGTGCGTCGCCGGGCGCGGGAGCTCGACCCGCGCGGCTGGGTGATCACGGCGATCATCGTCGCGGCCGCGACCGTAAGCCTGTTTGCTCTCGGCTTTACGCTCGAGAAACCGCCGAACGAACGCGCCATCGCGATGGCGACACGGCTCGTCCTCGCCGGGCTTACCGTGGTCGCCTCCTGGACGCTGGCCCATACGACCTTCGCGCTCCACTACGCGCATCATTACTATGGCGACCGGCCGGCGGCGGGCGCGCAGCAGGACCGCGGCGGGCTGGCCTTTCCCGGCGAAGAGCAGCCGGACTATTGGGATTTCCTTTATTTCTCCTTCGTCATCGGCATGACTTGCCAAGTTTCGGACGTGCAAGTGACCTCGCGCCCGATGCGGCGCCTGACGCTGGTGCACGGCGTTCTGTCCTTCTTCTTCAACACCGTGATCCTGGCTCTCGCCGTCAATCTCCTGGCCAGCTCGCTCTGAGCGGCGTCGCCCGCCGCCGCGGCTGGCGGGCGTTTCTCCCTGCCCGGCAAGGACTGGGCAAACCCCGGCATTCATGTTTCTTCAAGGAATTGGGCTCACGCTCCAGTATTCGCAGGTTTTGGGGAAGTAATGTGACTAAAACTTCGCTCAATTTGCGCGCGCGCAGGCATCGTAGCCGGCTGCTGGCCGGGGCGCCTGTCGCTTGCGTGCTCGGACTGCTGCTGGCGGCGTGCCAAAGCGCGCCCGATGCGCAGGACCCGAACCAGAGCAGCGCCATGCTGATGCGCCTGGCCGACGACACGCGCGCCGGCGGCGATCCCGCCGCCGCGGCCGACCTCTACCGGCGTGCGGCCAAGCTTTCGCCCAACGACCCGAAGCCGCTCCTCGATCTCGGCGACACCTTGGGCGAGCTCCACGACTACAGCGATGCGGCCGGGGTCTTTCGCGAGGCGCTCAAGATCAAGCCCAACGCGCTTGAAGGCGAGCTGCATCGCGGGCTGGCGCTGGCGATGATGTCGATGAACCAGCCGGAGGGGGCGCTGAGCGAGCTCGATGCCGCGCTGGCGAAGACACCGAACGATCCCCGGCTCTACAACGTGCTGGGTGTGGCGCACGATCTGATCGGGCGGCACGACCTGGCGCAGCAGGATTATCAGAAAGGCCTGAAGC
>JASHUO010000115.1 GCA_030039975.1 Alphaproteobacteria bacterium | reverse complement strand
GGGCTCGCGGACATCGACGTGCTGGTGTCGATGGTGCTGACCCGCGAGATGGCGCGCGCCTCTGCGCGCCTCAAACTCGTTCAGGTGCCGGGGGCGGGCCTCGACCGGATCGAGCGCTCGGCGCTTGTGCGCGGCGTATGGCTCGCCAACGTCTACGGGCACGAGAACGGCATCGCCGAATACGTGATCGGGGCGATGCTGGCGCTGACGCGCGATTTCGTCCGTCTCGATGCCGCGCTCCGGCAGGGGAACTGGCAGAGCCAATGGGCGATCGGCATTGCGCCGCCCCCCGTGTGGCCCGAGCTCGCCGGCAAGACTCTCGGAATTCTGGGCTATGGCCGAATCGGTCAGGCGGTGGCGCGCCGTGCCCGCGCCTTCGACATGAAGGTCTGCGCGATCCGCCGGAATGTTCGACGTCCGACCGACGATGATCTGGCCTTTCTCGGCGGCGCCGATGCGATCGACGAAGTTATCGGACGCTCCGACTACGTGCTGCTGTCGATGCCGGCAAGTCCCGACACGATCGGGTTCATGGACCGCCGGCGCCTCAGTCTGATGAAATCGACGGCATTCCTCGTCAACGTGGCGAGAGCGGAAATCGTCGATGAGCGCGCGCTCTACGAGGCTCTCGCGGCGCGCCGCATGGCGGGAGCGGCGCTCGATGTCTGGTATCGCTATCCGCGCGAGGCTGGCCCGACATTCCCAGCCACCTGCCCGTTTCACGAATTGCCGAATGTGCTGATGACGCCGCACGTATCGGGCTGGACCGATGGCATGCTGGAAGCCCGCGCCAAGCTGATAGCCGAAAACATTCGGCGCGTCGCTGTCGGCGAGACCCCGCTCAATCTGGTGGGCTCATGAGTGATGGCTGGTCTTGCCGAGCCGGGCGGCGCTGTTAAGGCCTGACCTGGCCGTTGCCGCGGACGACGTATTTGTAGCTGACGAGCTGCTCGGCGCCGACCGGGCCGCGTGGCGGCAGCCGCCCGGTCGAGATGCCGATCTCGGCGCCCATGCCGAACTCGCCGCCATCGGCGAATTGCGTCGAGGCGTTCTGCAGCACGATCGCGCTGTCGACCTCGGCGAGGAAGCGCTCGGCCGTCGCTTTGTCCTCGGTGACGATGGCGTCGGTGTGATGCGAGCCATAGCGGTTGATATGCTCGATCGCGGCGTCAACGCCGTCGACGATGCCGACGGCGAGGATGGCGTCGAGATATTCCGCGCTCCAATCCGCTTCGCTCGCCGGAACCGCTTGCGCGTCGAGCGCCTGCACCGCCGCATCGCCGCGGATCTCGCAGCCCGCGCCATGCAGATCGGCGAGGATCGGCGGCAGGTATTGTTGCGCCACCGCGCGATCGACGAGCAGCGTTTCGGCGGCGCCGCAGACCCCGGTGCGGCGCATCTTGGCGTTCACGACGATGCGGCGCGCCTTGTCGAGCTCGGCGGCGCGATCGACATAGACGTGGCAGACGCCTTCGAGATGGGCGATGACCGGCATGCGGCTCTCGCGCTGCACCCGCTCGATCAGCGAGCGGCCGCCGCGCGGCACGATGATGTCGATGAATTCGGTGAGCGTCAGCATCATCCCGACCGCGGCGCGGTCGCGCGTCGGCACGAGCTGCACCGCGTTGGCGGGGAGCCCCGCCTGCTCCAGCCCGCGCCGCACCGCGGCGGCAATGGCGCGCGAGGAATGGAAGCTCTCGGAGCCGCCGCGCAGGATCGCGGCATTGCCGGCGCGCAAGGAGAGGCCGCCGGCATCGGCGGTGACGTTGGGTCGCGATTCATAGATGATGCCGATGACACCCAGCGGCACGCTGACGCGCGCGATCTCGAGCCCGTTGGGCCGCGTCCAGCGCGCCAGGACTTTGCCGACAGGATCGGGCAGCGCCGCCACGTCATCGAGCCCCGCCGCCATCGCGTCGATGCGCTTGTCATCGAGCATCAGGCGATCGACCATCGCCGGCGACAGCCCGTGTTGGCCCGCCTCGGCGAGATCTTGCGCATTGGCCGCGAGGATCTCCTGCCGCCGTGCGCGGATCTCGGCCGCCGCCGCCTGCAGCGCCGCGGTCTTGCGCTCCGCCGGCGCTTGTGCCATCAGCGCTGCGGCGCGGCGCGCTGCCGCGCCGATGCCGCGCATCTCGGCATAGAGATCGTTGGTCGAGTCGAGCGCCGGCATCTCAGACCACCACCAGATCGTCGCGATGGATCATCTCGTGGCGCCCACGGTAGCCGAGGATGGCTTCGATTTCACCGCTTTTATGGCCGGCAATGGCGCGGGCATCGGCGCTGGAATAGGCGGAAAGTCCGCGCGCCACCTCGCGGCCATCGCCGTTGCGCACGATGATGGCATCGCCGCGCTCGAAGCTGCCCTCGACGGCGACGACGCCCGCCGGCAACAGGCTGGTGCCGCGCTTCAGCGCCGCCGCCGCGCCGTCATCGACGACCAGCGCGCCCATCGGGTTGAGCGTGCCGGCGATCCAGCGCTTCCTGGCGGTGCGCGGCTCGGCCGCGGGCAGGAACCAGGTGCACCGCGCGCCCTGTTCGATGGCGGCGAGCGGATGGAGGCCATGCCCCTCGGCGATCACCATGCGGCAGCCCGCGGCGAGCGCGATGCGCGCCGCGGCGAGCTTCGTCACCATGCCGCCGGAGCTGTAGCCCTGCGGCGCCGCACCGCCCATCGCCTCGATCGCCGGCGTCAGCTCGCGCACCTCAGGGATATGGCGCGCCGCGGCATCCTTGCGCGGATCGGCGGTATAGAGCCCGTCGATGTCGGAGAGCAGTACCAGCGTGTCGGCGCTGATCATCTGCGCGACCCGCGCGGCGAGGCGGTCATTGTCGCCGAAGCGAATCTCGGTGGTGGCCACCGTGTCGTTCTCGTTGATCACCGGCACCGCGCCCAGCGCCAGAAGCTGCTCCAAAGTGGCGCGCGCATTCAAATGCCGCCGGCGCTCCTCGGTATCCTCGGGGGTGAGCAGGATCTGCGCGACGCTGAGGCCGTGCTTGGCCAGCGCCTCCTGATAGGCATGGGCGAGGCGAATCTGGCCGGTGGCGGCTGCGGCCTGCTTCTCCTCGAGCTTCAGGGCGCGGCCGGTGAGGCCGAGATGGCGGCGCCCGACGGCAATCGCGCCCGAGGAGACGATGAGCACCTCCTGGCCGCGCCCGCGGCAGCGGGCAAGATCCTCGCTGAGCGCCTGCAGCCAGGTGCGGCGGATATCGCCGCTGGCGTCGTCGACCAGCAGCGCCGAGCCGATCTTGACGATGAGCCGGCGCGCGCTGGCAAGGTCGTGGCTCACGGCACCGGCTCCGCCGCAGTGCTGGCAGCCGCCGCCTTCGCGCGCGCGTCCGTGATGATGTCGAACAGCGCCGCGAGGGTTTCCGGCACGCCCTTCCCCGTCGCGCCCGACAGCGCCAGCACCGGCTGCTTTGCCGCACGCTTCAGCTTCTGGCGCTTCTTCGCCAGCTCTTCGACCGGCACCGCATCGGCCTTGTTGAGGCCGATGATCTCCGGCTTCTCGGCGAGGCCGTGGCCATAGGCCGCGAGCTCGCGGCGGATCTTGCGGTAATTGCCGACGACATCCGCCTCGGTGGCGTCGACGAGATGCAGGATCACGGCGCAGCGCTCGACATGGCCGAGGAAGCGATGGCCGAGCCCCGCACCCTCGCTGGCACCTTCGATGAGCCCGGGCAGATCGGCGATGACGAACTCCTCGCCATGGGCGGCGACGACGCCGAGCTGCGGCCGCAGGGTGGTGAAGGGGTAATCGGCGATCTTGGGCTTGGCGCGCGAGCTGGCGGCAAGGAAGGTCGATTTCCCGGCATTGGGCAGCCCGACCAGCCCGGCATCGGCGATCAACTTCAAGCGCAGCCAGATCCAGCGCTCCTCGCCGGGCCACCCGGCATCGGCGCGGCGCGGCGCGCGGTTGGTCGAGCTCTTGTAATGCGTATTGCCGAAGCCGCCATCGCCGCCCTTCAGCAGCACATGCCGCTCGCCGGCGCGGGTGAGGTCGAGCAGCACCTGCTCATTCGTCTCGTCGCGGATCTCGGTGCCGACGGGCACGCGCAACACGATATCGGCGCCGGCGCCGCCGCTGCGGTTGGCGCCCATGCCGTGATGGCCTTTCTCCGCCTTGAAATGCTGCTGATAGCGGTAGTCGATGAGGGTGTTGAGGTTCGCCGCCGCTTCGACGATCACATCGCCGCCGCGGCCGCCATCGCCGCCATCGGGTCCGCCGAACTCGATGAACTTCTCGCGCCGAAAGCTCACCGCGCCGGCGCCGCCATCGCCGCTCCTCACATAGATCTTGGCTTCGTCGAGGAACTTCATCCGCCTCTGGCCCAATGAAAAAGGGGGAATGCGGCCATTCCCCCTTGGAGCTCTCGCTGCTGGCGCGACGGCGCCGGGTGGAACGACCTATTCCGCGGCCTCCGCCGGCAGCGGCGCCACGGAAACATAGGTGCGCCCGCCCGTCGAGGTATGGAACACCACCTGGCCGTCGACCTTCGAGAAGAGGGTGTGGTCGCGCCCCATGTCGACATTGTCGCCCGGGTGATACTTGGTGCCGCGCTGGCGGACGAGGATGTTACCGGCCAGCACGCTTTCGCCGCCGAACTTCTTGACGCCGAGACGGCGGCCGGCGCTGTCGCGCCCGTTGCGCGAAGAGCCGCCTGCTTTCTTATGCGCCATCGCCTTTCTCCTTACCGACCGGTGCTGATACCGGTGACGCGCAGCACCGTCAAGGGCTGCCGGTGGCCGTTCTTGCGGCGGTAATTGTGCCGCCGCCGCTTCTTGAAGATCAGCACCTTGTCGCCCTTGATCTGGCGCACCACCTCGGCGGTGACCTGGGCGCCAGCCGGCTTCGTCTTGGCCTCGGGGCCCTCGCCGACGAGGAGCACATCCTCGAGGGTGAGCGTGGCGCCAGGCTCGCCGGCGAGCTTCTCGACGGTGATGACGTCGTCTTTGGCGACTGTGTACTGTTTGCCGCCGGTGCGGATCACTGCGAACATGAGCGGTGCTTTGCGCTGAAAATCGAACGGACGGGCGAAACCCCGTCCGAAGGAGGCGCACTATAGCCAGGACGCCGCCGCTGTCAACCGGCTTGCCGGAACCCGGCCCCGCGCCGGCCTCCGGCGCTGCGGCCGGCGGTTGGTTTCACTAAAATTCTTAATAAATCCCCGCGGTAATCCTGCGAATACTTGGGCTTGTGTGGCCTTATCCGGACATGCTTGACGGGTCCTCCCAGACGAGGCTCAATGTTCGCGAGAACAAAACTTGGATCGCTCCTCGTCTCTTGTTCCGATTTATTCGGCCGCGTGGGAGGCTCAGATGGAAGCGCTGTTGCAGATGGGCGGCTATGTCATGTCGGTTCTCGCTGCCGCGGCCATCGTCGCCGGCATCGAGGCGCTCAACGAGCGCTGTCCCTATGGCGCCGGCCCGGCGACGCGGCCGGTGCCGGTGACGCAGCGGCCGCGCGGCGGGTTGCGGCAGGAAAGGCCTTAGGTTAGGCTCCGGCCCCTTGCGTCGACCGGCGCCGGGTGCAATGCCCGCGCCTTTTGATCGCGCCGCCTCGCGGAGAGGTGCCGGAGTGGTCGATCGGGGCGGTCTCGAAAACCGTTAGGCCCTTTGCGGGGTCT
>JASHUO010000114.1 GCA_030039975.1 Alphaproteobacteria bacterium | reverse complement strand
CCGCGCTTGAGGTGCGGATCATGCAGCTGATCGATGTTCGGATGCGCGGAGACGAGCGATGAGCCAGTTCCCGCGCTTCGACCGCTTCTGCGATTTCATCGCGGCGCCGCCGCTGGACCAGCTGGCGACGCCCGAGGGGCAAGCCTTCCTCGCGCGAACCGGGCTCGGAAGCATGACGCCAGACGAACATTGCGAGCTGGCGCGCCACGCGATGTCTTATGCAGCACATCTCCGCGAGGTCGCAACGCTGGCGGAAGCGCTGGTCGGGCTTGGCTATCGCTACGGCGTCGCAAAGGGACAGCCGTTGTGGGCGACGCTCGAACCCTTGGTGGCGGCGAGCGGCGATCTCCGGGCGAAGACGGTTCTCCACGACCTCGAACAGATGCAGCGCGACACCGATGAAGCGGCGCAGCGGCTGGAGATCGCATGGTGGAAGCCTGGCTCGACGCTCGTCCCGGAGGACAAGGCCAACGAGCCATTCTCACCGGAATATCCGGACCTGTGGCTCTACGCGCTGCGCGCCGGCATGCTCGACGACGAGACGCCGCAATGACCGGGCGCGGCTTCATCAGCGTCGCGGTGCCGGAGGTGACGGCGACGTGCAACGGCACGGCGCCCGATGATTTGTCGTGGCGCGCGCCGCGCTTCGCCGCCCCGATCATCGATCGCAAGCCTGCGCGCACCGGCATCGTCCGCCGGCCGCGCCTGCGCCGTCGCCGCCATCGCCGCGTCGGCATGCGCACCGGCGGCAGCAGCGACGACGAGCCCGCCGCTCCCCGTCCTCTCGATGCCGGAGGCGCCGCATGATCGAGGTCGGCGCCATCGTCCACGGCTGGGAGGTTCTCGCCGTCAGCACCGATCGGCGGCGCATCATCGGTTGCTGCACCAAGTGCGGCGTGAGACGCAAGCTCGCGCTCGGCAGTCTCGGCCGCTGCGAATGTCGCGCGCCCTCCCGCCACGAGGATGCCCAAGCCGTCGAAGCGCGGCGGCGTTCGCGCCACAGCGGCGAACGAGGGTGGCGATGAGCGGCGGCTTCGTCATCAAGGAATGGAAGCCGATCGGCGCGGGCGCGCTCGTCGGCGTCGCGCAAGTCGAGCTGCCGAGCGGGCTGATCCTGTCGCTCGGCGTCTTCGAGAGCCACGGCAAGCGCTGGTGCGCGATGAGCATGGTACTCACCGGCCGCGACGGCGCGCCGCTCCGCGACGACAACGGCAAGCCCCGCTACGAGCAGCTGTTGCGTTGGAAGGATGCGGCGACGCGGGACAGGTTCCACCGCGCGCTCTTCGAGGCGATCGATCGCATGGCCGGCGCGACGGCCAACGAGAACAGCGCGCGCCATCGATCATCTGCGAGGCCGAAGTCGTCGGCTGTCGATCATTCGGTCGATCATTCCCAGGGCCTCGACGACAGCGGCAACCTCGACGATGTGGAGGCGCTCCAATGAATGCCGCCGAGATCGCCGAGCAACTTGGCGAGGCGCGACGCGAAGGCAAGGGCTGGCGCTGCCGCTGTCCCGTCCACGGTGGCGCCGCGTTCCATGTCGCCGACGGTGATCGCGGGCTGCTGGTGAAATGCTGGGCCGGGTGCGACACCGGCGACGTGCTTCGCGAGTTTCGGCGCCTCGGCTATCTGTCGGGAGAGCGGCCACTGCCGCCGACAACCGAGGAGATAACAGCGCGCCGCGAGCGCGAGGAGCGCAACCGGCGCCGCAAGATCGAGCGCGGCCTCGACATGCTCCAGGAAACGGTGCCGATCGCCGACACGGTTGCCGACACCTATCTCAAATCGCGCTGCATCGACGTGCTGTCACCCTACCTTCGTGGCGGCCCGGCGCGCGTGCTCCGCTTCCATCCGAACCTCTACCACAGCGCCGGGGTGAAGCGGCCCGCCATCGTCGCTCGCATCGAGCATGTGAGGCTGGGCTTTCTCGGCATCTCCGCGACGTATCTTGCGCGCGATGGCTCGTGCAAGGCCGCCGTCGATCCGCCACGCCGGTTTTGGGGTTGCCCTTCTGGCGGCGCCGTCTTCCTCGCCCCGCCCAGGCCGGGCGAGCGCTACATCGTGGCCGAAGGCATCGAGACGGCGCTCTCGTGCATGCAATCCACCGAGCTAGCCGGCTGCGCCGCGCTCTCCTGCTACTTCATGCCGAAGCTCGCCCTGCCAGCCGAAGCTCGCCACATCGTCATCGCCGCCGACAACGATCGGCGTGGCACCGGCTACCGCCTCGCCTCGAAGGCGGCGCTGATCTTCCTCGATCAAGGCCGCCGCGCTCGCGTCGCCATGCCCGAGCGACCAGAGCATCTGGACAAAACCGATTTCAATGACGTGTTGCGGGGGCAGGATGCCTAAGCATCAAAGCGACCCCGAGATCATCCGCGACACCTTCCGCGACACCCGCGACGACGCCGACGCCTTTCAGTTCGGCGATGCCTATGAGGACGATCTCGCACCGGCAGAACCGCCGCGCGACGATCCCCGCTTCAACGGCGCGGCTCGGCAAGCCCCGCCGACGGCGCCATGCCTCACCGTCGCCCGATGGCTCGTGCGCGATCTGCCGCCGCCGGATTTCCTCATCGGCTATCTGCTCAGCACTACCACCCGCATGATGCTCGTCGCGCCCACCGGCTTGGGCAAAACCATGATCGCGCTCGCCCTCGCGTTCGCCATCGCCGCCGGCCGCGCTTTTCTCCATTGGGGTGGTTATGGCAAGCCGCGCCGCGTGCTCTTCATCGATGGAGAGATGTCGCGCCGCCTGTTCCAGGCCCGCATCAAGGACGCCGCCAGGGCCTACGGCGATGCCGTCCCCGACACGCTTTTCCTGCTCTCGCGCGAGGACTTCGAGGACATGCCGCCGCTCAACACCAAGGAAGGGCAGGCTTATATCGACC
>JASHUO010000113.1 GCA_030039975.1 Alphaproteobacteria bacterium | reverse complement strand
GGCTCGGATCGGCGGCGCGCACGGCGATGCGCTGGCCGTCGATCTCCTGTCCGTCGAGGGCCTCGATCGCCTCGTCCGCGGCGCGTTTGGGGGCGAGGTCGACGAGCCCGTGATTGCGGATCGCGCCGGTCTTGGCGTCGCGCGCCAGATGGGCGATCAGCACCAGTCCGTAGGGATCGAAGAGGTCGGCAAGCCGCGCGTCGGTGAAGCCCGGCGGCAGATTGGCGACGAAGATATTCCCGGTGATGCGATCGGATCTCATGGCGGTGGCGCCTATCCCTTTCTGAGCTGCCCGACATGGAGAGCCAGAGATGGTCCGCGGGGCAACGGTTTGAGGTGAGACAAAACGCCGCGATCTCCGCCGGTTCTGCCACTAATCCTTCAAATGTCTGTCATCGGCGTGACCCCATGGGCCGCTAGACAGGCCGTGATTCCCTGAGGCGCGGCCGGCAAAGCGTGGCGCACCACATCTTGAGAAACCAGGTGAAGAACCGCCAAGTCCTAGTGACAAGCCTTGGCTTTCCCGGTATCGTTTCGCTGTCGATGCCGTTGCCTCCTGGGTCCTTTCCCGCCCTTTCCCGGCCCGGTCTCCCTCCCGGCGATCCCGCACCGCTACGCTTGATCCACGCCCGCCGCCTTGCGGCGTGGCGCCGCTTTGTCGTCACCCGTCCATCGAGAAGGAATTCGGCATGGCCAAACGTTCGAGCCGCGCAGCCCAGCCCAAGAGCCACGAGGGCAAGGTCGAGCCGTTATTCGGGCCGGGCTGGCACCCGCTGGGGGTGGAGCGCGATGCGGAGCGGGAACAGAGTTATCTGCGCAAGGTCAGGCCGCAAAGCGACAATCAGCGCGACCTCATGGCGGCGATCGAGCAGCACAGCCTGACCCTGGCGCTGGGCCCGGCCGGCACTGGCAAGACCTATCTCGCCATCACCGCCGCGGTCGAGTCGCTGGAGGCGGGCAAAGTCGGACGCATCGTGTTGACCCGGCCCGCGATCGAGGCCGGCGAGAGCCTCGGCTTCCTCCCCGGCGATCTCCACGAAAAGCTCGCCCCCTATCTTCGCCCGCTTTATGACGCGCTCAACGAGCGCATCGGCGGCAAGCGCGTACGCCAGCTGATGGCGGAAGGCGCGATCGAGATCGCGCCCGTCGCCTATATGCGCGGCCGCACGCTCAACAACGCCTTCATCGTCATCGACGAGGCGCAGAACTGCACCTATGGCCAGATCAAGATGCTGCTCACCCGGCTCGGCTGGCATTCCACCATGGTGCTCACCGGCGATCCCGATCAGAGCGACCTCCTCGACGGGCTCTCCGGTCTGGCCGAGATCGCGCGCCGGCTCGATGCGGTACCGGAAGTTGCGGTCATCCGCCTCGACGAGCGCGACATCGTCCGCCACCCGCTGGTTGCCGGCATGCTGACCGTGCTCTGAGCACGCGGCATGCCGACGGCGATTGCCATCCGCCATGTCGCCTTCGAGGATATCGGCACGCTCGCTGCGCCGCTGGCGCAGCGCGGCTTCAACCTCTCTTATCGCGATGCGGCGGTCGACGATCTCGCCGCGCCGGAGACCGGCGATGCCGATCTCCTCGTCGTCCTGGGCGGGCCGATCGGCGCCTATGAGAGCGAGCCCTATCCCTTTCTCCATGACGAGCTACGCCTGATCGAACGGCGGCTCGCCGCCGAGAAGCCGGTGCTCGGCATCTGCCTCGGCAGCCAGCTCATGGCCAGCGCCTTGGGTGCGCGGGTCTATCCCGGCACCGGCAAGGAGATCGGCTGGGCGCCGCTCACGCTCACCGAAGCCGGCCGCGCCTCGCCGCTGGCACCGCTCGACGTCGGCGCGCCGGTGCTGCACTGGCATGGCGATACCTTCGACCTGCCGCGCGGCGCCGTGCATTTGGCCGCGACCGATCGCTATCGCCACCAGGCCTTCGCTTGGGGCCGCCACGGCCTCGCGCTGCAGTTTCATCTCGAGGTCGCGGCGCCGGGGCTGGAGCGCTGGTATATCGGCCATGCCGTGGAGATCGCCACCACACGAGGCCTCTCCGTGCCGGTGCTGCGCAGCGAATCCGAACACTGGGCGCCGCTGCTGGCGCCACTGGCGGCACAGTGCTTCGCCGCCTGGCTCGACGGGCTCCCATCGGCTCAGGGAGAAAAGAGCTCACCACAGAGACGCTGAGGCACCGAGAACACTCACGGCGCGGGAAGCGCGCCAAGCCTTTCTCTCACGGCCTCATCGCCTCTGTGGTCCACCTCTCAATTGAGCGGTGAGAACTCGGCCGGGATCGCCAGCACATTCTCCTGGCTCGCCAGCAGGTCGCCGCCGCCGCCCGGCGGCGGCCAGATGCCGCGCTTCACCGCTTCGGCGCGGATGCGCTGGCGCTCGCCCGCATCCTTGTAGGCCCAGACATGGACCCATTGGTTGAGCGGGCCGAGTTCGGTGTACCAGGCGCCGACCAGCGGCGACAGCTTGACGCGCTCGCCGATCGCCGCGCTCCAGGTATCGATCACCTTGGGGATGGAGCCGGGCTTGTAGATATAGGAGCGGAACTCATAGATGCCGCCCAGCCGGCGCGGCTCGAGCGGCGGCGAGAACGGCGCCGGGTGCAGAATCTTCGATTCCATGCTCTCGATGAACTCGCCGATCTTCGGCGGCCAGGCGCCCGATTTCGCGGCCTCGGCGCGGATGTGCTCGCGCTCGCCGAGATTGGCATACGGCCAGATATGGATGATGCGGTTGAGCGGGCCGACATCGGTGTGCCAGAACCCGCCCAGCGGCGAGAACTTGACCCGCGCCGGCAGCGCTTCGCCAAAGCGCTTCATCGTCTCCGGCAGGCTGCGCGGCTTCAGCTGATAGGTACGCATCTCGATGATCATGGGGTCCTCCCGTCGCGTTTATCCGAAGTCCAGCGGCTCAATTTTATCGAGCCTAACACCTCTCGGCGCGGGTGTCGCGCAGGCCGCTCGGTTCCCCTATGCTCGGGACGCAGACTCGCCATGAACGGAAAGCGGCGGCGCTCGGCGGGATGACCAGGCTCTGGTTCAAGGCGCGGCGCTACGGCTGGGGCTGGACGCCGGTAACGATCGAAGGCTGGATCGTCGTTGTCGTTTTCCTCGTGCTGGCCATCGCCGGCACGGCGGTCTTCGTCCACGAGATCGGCGCAGGCGCGGACCCGCGTCTCGCCAGCCTGCTGTTCGTCCTATGGAACGCGGTCCTTGGCGGCGCGGTGGCCGCGATTGCCTGGGCCACCGGTGAGCCGCCGCGCTGGCGCTGGGGCGGTTAGCGAAACCGCATCGCCGTCTTGA
>JASHUO010000112.1 GCA_030039975.1 Alphaproteobacteria bacterium | reverse complement strand
CGAAATTCGCGGGCAGCGCCGTGTCCTCGATCGAGAGCGCGGCGATGCCGGCGGTCTCGAGCTCTTCGACCGTGCGCATGACGTTGAGCGCATTGCCATAGCCGTGATCGGCATCGACCAGCAGCGGCAGCTTGCCGGCGCGGCAGATGCGATAGGCCTGCTCGGCGAATTCGCTGAGGGTGAGGAGGATGAGGTCGGGATTGCCGAGGACGGTGAAGGACGCGATGGAGCCGGCGAACATGCCGATCTCGAAGCCCAACTGCTCGGCGATGCGGGCCGAGATCGGATCGAAGACCGAGCCAGGGTGGAGGCAGCGCGACCCGGCAAGCAGGGTGCGAAACCGTTGGCGACGCTCGCTCCACTCCATTCCCTAGAACCCTCCCGCGCGGCTCTTTTGCAGCCTTGGCGGGATTATGGGCCGGCGCCTCCGCCGCTGTCCATGCGCCTTCTGCGGGGCTGCCCTGCGCCATCGGGCCGGCTAACCGCCGAAAGGGTGAGATGGGGTCCCGGCTGGCGGATGGCTCCGCTATGCTCGTGCGCGAAGCCAGGTGCGGGGTAAGGGATGGCGGGCAGGCTCGTCGCGATCATGGGGCCGTCGGGGGCGGGGAAGGACACGCTCATCGCCTATGCCCGAGCGACATGCGATCCCGCGCGCGTGCTCTTCGCCCATCGCTACATCACGCGGCTGGCAGGGTCAGGCGGCGAGAACCACGTCGCGCTCTCCGTGGCGGAGTTTGCAGCGCGGCACAAGGCCGGGCTCTTCGCGCTCTCCTGGGAAAGCCACGGGCTTTCCTACGGCCTCGGCAGCGAGCTCGATCTCTGGCTTGCCGGCGGCTTCACCGTCGTCGCCAATGTCGCGCGCGCCGCTTGGGGCGATGCGGCGCAGCGTTATCCCGGCCTCATCGGCGTCCTCGTCACCGCCGCACCCGCGGTGCTGGCGAAGCGGCTGGCGGCGCGCGGCCGCGAGGACGAAGCTGCCATCGCCGAGCGCCTTGCCCGCGAGGTGGCGTTGCCGGCCGATCCCGCGATCCATTCTCTCGACAATAGCGGCGAGATCAGCATCGCGGGCGAAGCGCTGCGGCGGCTTATCGCGGGTGCAGGGTAACGGCGGAATATCGGTGTTCAGGCAACCTTGCGCCTACTCGCTGCTTTGCGCCGTGAACGGGACAACGAGTAAGGCGCCACCAGAACCTCGGCGGGCATCCCCCAGTATCGGACCAGTTTCCATATCATCGCCAATGTCAGATGGCGCCGGCGATTGAGGATTTCGGATGCTCGCCCTGACGAGCCGACGAGCTTTTCAAAATCTTTTCTGGTCCGACCCGAATTCTCCATTCGCGCCTTGATCGCTTCTATCGGATCAAGATCGGTATCCGGCCAACGCCGCCGCTCATACACGTCGACCAGCGTCATCAACACCTCGAGCCGATCGCCTTCCGTATCGGCCGAGGATCCCCAGAGCCGGTCGATCTCTGAGAGTGCGGCCTGATGGGACGCATCGTCCCGAATCGGCGCAATTCCTTCAGGTCGAACAGACATCTTCGCAATCAGCCCTTAAGTGCTCTAACCACCCGCGCGGCAAAGCCATCATAGGCGGCGGGGGCGAGCCAGCGGCTGACGGCGACGATGCCGGTCGCGGGATCGATCCAGGTGACGTTGCCGCCGGCGCCGACGGCGAAGAAGCTTTCCTCCGACGCGGCGCGATAGCGGTCGTTGCCGTGATTGAGCCACCAGAGGAAGCCGTAATCGGGCTTGATCGGGCAAGGCTCGGTCGAAAGCGCGATCCAGCGTTCGTCGAGCAGGCGCCGCTCGCCCCAGCGGCCGCACCGCAGCATCAGCAAGCCGATCCGCGCCTGATCCTCGGCATGGATGAAGACGCCGCCGCCCCAATGGCCGCCGCCTGAAACCGACGGGACCATGCTTCCGCCGATCTCGATGAAGGAATTGCGGTAGCCGTGCCACTCCCAGCTCGCCGAAGCGCCGATCGGCCGCATGATGCGCTCGGCGAAGACGTCGGGGAGCGCGCGGGCGAAGCGGCGCAACAAAGCGAGGCTCAGCCGGTTGACGCGGACATCGTTGTATTCCCAGAAGCCGCCCGGCGGCGCGAGGTCGCGATGCGTGCCCTTGGCCTTGCCGCGCCCCTCCAGCACGAGATCGCGGTTGCGGTCGATGAGGTCGGGCTTGCCCCACAGCGTCCCTTCCCATTCCGAGGTCTGCTGCAGCAGGTGGCGCCAGGTGATGGCGCCGTTATGCGCGCCGTCGAAGCCGCCGTCGCGCACGCTCCCGCCGACATGCTGGTCGAGATCGGCGATGAGCCCGTCCTGGACCGCAAGTCCCGCGAGGATCGAGAGATAGCTCTTGGCGACGCTGAAGGTCATGTCGACGCGCCGCGTATCGCCCCAGGAGGCGACGATCCGGCCGTGGCGCAGGATGAGGCCGTTGGGATCGCCGCGCGGCCGCGTCGGTCCGATGATCTCGGCCCAGGGCCCTTCCTCGAAGTGGCCCTTGGCGATCACCGCGGCGAGATCGTGCTGCCACGGCGTCTCATGGGCGCGGGCAAAAGCGACAGCGTCCGCGACCGCGGCCGCGTCGAAGCCGAGCGCTTCGGGCGCGGCGCGCTCCCAGGGCGTGCCGTCCGGGCCGGGTATGTAGCCGTCCTCGCGCATCACCCGTAGAGATGACACGCGCGAGGGTTGGGAGCAATGGGCTGGTCGGTTAGCGCTACCGGTTCAGCATCTGTGTGACCGCGCCGCCGACCGCGGTGCGGGCGCCGTCG
>JASHUO010000111.1 GCA_030039975.1 Alphaproteobacteria bacterium | reverse complement strand
CTTTTCTTCCAGTGACTTATACTGAATGGTCGCCACCGCGGTTCCGCTGATGCGGTAATCACCCCCGGTCCGGGAGGAGCGGACAGTTGCGCCGCCATCACCGGTCGTATCGAGCAGAAGCGCTGGGGTATTCCATATAGGACATTCAGTCTTCCTCTCGTACATATGCGCCACCTGTGATTGTGTGCGCCGCTACATATCAGATTCAGTCATCCTCGTTCAAACGCCGTGACCGCATCATCCCGGCATGATGGTTCTGTTCTTCAAGGCGTGCGGTGACGGCGAGGTGGTGCCACTGCTGGAGAAAGCGGTCGGGCCGGTCGACCGCATCGGCGCCGGCGTCACCGCCGCGGCATAGACGCGGCGATCCGTTCCGCGAAGCGCGCGCGCTCGCCGCGCGCCGCGGCGCGGAAGCCGCTCGGCGACACGCCGGCGGCGCGGCGGAAGCTGCGCACGAAATTCGAGAGATCGGCAAAGCCGACATCGAGCGCCACCTCGGTGATCGGCCGCGTCTCCTCCGCCAAGAGCCGCGCCGCATGGCGCAGCCGTGCGCGCAGCAGGTATTGATGCGGCGTGACGCCGAGCACCGCGGCGAAGAGGCGGAGGAAATGGAAAGGGCTGAGTCCCGCCGCCGCGGCCGCCTGATCGAGGCCGATCGGCTCCGCCGCGTTCTCGTCGATCCAGAGCGCCGCTTCGACCGCGCGGCGGCGGTCGCGCGCTCGCGCTTCAGGTACGCGCCGGTCGCGCCCGGCGGACCGCGCGACGAAGCGCGCCGTCAACGCGATGCCGATCTCGTCGAGGCCGATATCGCTGTCGCCCGATGCAGCAAACTGCGCCAGCTCGCCCAACACCATGAGCTCCGGCAGCGGCGGCAGCGCGACGCGGCGCCAGAGCGCGTCCGGGCCGCCGATCGCATCCACCAGCGCCGGCGCAAGCTGGAAAGAGAGGCACTCGTCGCGTTCGGCATGGTCATGCGTGCACATATATTCGTCGCCGGGATAGCCGACGAGCACGGATCCCGCGACAAGCTCGAAGGTGCCGCCGCGGCAGACGCAGCCGAAGCTGCCTTTGCGCACATAGGACAGTGAGTAGCCGGCGTGGCGCTCGAGATAGGGTGCATCCTGCGGCCCCATGACGCAGCGATAGTCGATCGCCGCGATCCAGTCGCGTTGCAGGAGCGTCGTGATCGGCATGTTCTATTGCGGCGGCTTGCTGCCCCAGAAGGAGCACCAGCCATTCGGGCTGATCTTGCCCTTCACCAGCTTGCAGGCTTCCGGCGGCTGGAAATATTGGCAATCGACGCAAGCGTGCCCGTCCTTCGGCGTTGGCTGATACTCCGCATCCTTCTGCGTCATTTTCTCGTCCGCCGCGAAGCTCGCGCGCGCGGCAACACCAAGCGCCGGGGCGAGCAGCGCCGCCCGACGCAACAGGGCACGGCGGGCGATCCCGATTTTCCCATCTTGCTCATGGCTCATCCGGACAATCTCCTGAGGATAGAGTGCGCAACCGAAAGGCAAACAACGCCTCGCCGGGTTCGGCATGATCGACGGGATCGATAGGGGGATGCGGACGGCGTGACAAGCGCGGGCTGGTCAGCCGCGCGCCACGCGCCGCTTCAGCTCGGCCAACAGAGCACGGCGATCGGCCGAGAAATCATCGGCCTCCCACCAATCCTCGATCGCGGCGAGGAGCCGTCCGACTTCCGGCCCTGCCGGAATGCCGAGCGCCGTGACGTCACGGCCGCGCAGCGGAAACTTGATCGCGCGCCACCCCTCGGCAAGCGTCAGCAGCGCGCGCACGCGCGCGGCCGCGCCGGTGACGGCGCCGGCCAGCAACACCTGGTCGCGATAGAGATCGATCCCCCGGCGATAGGCGAGGCGACGCTGCGCCTTCTCAGCGGCGGCGAGATCGAGCGGCGCGCCCGGCGCGCCGAGCGCGAGCAGCCGATCGCGCTCCGCCGCCGAAAGCTTCAGCCGCTCGGCGACCTCGGCTGCGCCCCGCTCGATCAGCGCCGAGAGCCGCCGGATCGCATCCGGCGCGTCTTCGAGCGCGACGAGGCCCGCGAGGCGGTCGAGACGCGTCGCCTCCGGCAGCAGCACGGCGAGCACGCCGTCTTCGCTCATCAGGCGAAGTGTCGGTACCGGATCGGCGGCGCGCAGCAGCTTCATCAGCTCGGCCGCAACGCGCTCGCCCGAGAGGCTCGGCAGCAGCGGCGCCAGCGCGCGGCAAGCAGCCCGCGCCTCGGCATCGGCGTCACCTCGGCCGTAATGCGCGTGGAAGCGGTAGAAGCGCAAGAGGCGCAGCACATCCTCGCGAATGCGCGTCGCCGCATCGCCGACGAAGCGGACGTGGCCGGCGCGCAGATCGGCGAGGCCGCCGATGGGATCGAAGACATTGCCCTCGCCGTCGAGGAGGAGCGCGTTCATGGTGAAATCGCGCCGCGCCGCATCCGCCGCCCAATCATCGGTGAAGGCGACGCGCGCATGGCGCCCATAGGTCTCGACGTCGCGCCGCAACGTGGTGATCTCGAAATGGCGCGGCGGCGCCACCGCCGTCACCGTGCCATGCTGAAGCCCGGTCGGCACCGCCTTGATTCCCGCCGCTTCGAGCCGCCGCATCACCTCTTCCGGCAGCAGCGGCGTCGCGATGTCGACATCGCCGATCTTCCGCCCGAGCAACGCATCGCGCACGCAGCCGCCGACAAACCGCCCGTTGCCCGCGAGCGCTGCGAGCACCGCACGCACCGCAGGCTCCGTCATCCAAGGCTGCGGCGTCAGCCGCGCGACGGGAGTGTCGCCGGTGTTAGCCAAGCGCGGCCCCGTCGAGCCATGGCGCGCGGATACCTCCGCGTTCCGCGCAAACGTAGTTATTAAAGCACGCCTTGCCCGCGAAAGCGGGCATCCAGGGCGTCAGGCGCGGCGATCGGGGGGCGCGCACTGGGTTCCCGCTTTCGCGGGAACGGCGGGAAAGATTTTTCCGATCATTTTCCTTGTGGGAACGCACAGATGCCCCGACTGTCGAGGACAGGGTGTGGAACCGAAGACAAAGCACCACGCCGCTCACGGTCGCGCCGGCGGCTCGACATGGCCGGGGACGATCTTGCCGCCGATCCATTGCGGCGGCACATAGACGCCCTGCGCCGAGCCGCCGATGCGCGCGTCGATGATGTAGAGCATCGCCGCGGCAAGCAGGACGCCGATGCCGGCGAGCCAGGGCCAAGGCAGGGTGCGCCAGGGCCCGGTCAGCGCCAGCGGCATGCGCCGCGCCGTGACGAGCCAAGCGACATAGAGGACGGTCGGCAGCAGCAGCGGCAGGATGATGGTGGCGAGGATGCGCAGCATCAGAGGGTCAGCACTTCAGCGAGATTGACCAGCATCCCGGCGGTAGCGCCCCAGATGTAGCGCCCCTCATAGGGCAGCACGTAGAAGACGCGGCGCCGGCCTTTGAACTCGCGGCTGTCGCGGCGGTGATTGGCGCGATCGAGGATGAAGGCGAGCGGCACCTCGAAGACCTCGGCAACCTCGACCGGATCCGGCTTCGACGGGTAGGGCACGCGCACCAGCCCCACCACCGGCGTCACCTCGAAGCCGGTGCTGGTGACATAGGTGTCGAGCCGGCCGATCACTTCGACGTGATCGCG
>JASHUO010000110.1 GCA_030039975.1 Alphaproteobacteria bacterium | reverse complement strand
GCATCCGACGTCACCCACCCGCCATCGAACGCCGCGACAACCGCGCGCCCTGCCGCGGGTGCAAATCCAAATAAATCCGCGCTACACTCTGTCGGCATCGGGGCGTCTCCTTGGACTCGAGTAAATCGTTGCTGCACAACAATTTTCTCAGAGTCCGCGCCCCGATGCACCTGTCCAGTTTGAGAAATCCGGGCTAGCGCTCGCCCTCAAGCCCCTCGAGCGTCAGCTCGCCCGCGGCGATGCGGCACAGCGTCTCGACGAAGAAAGGCGGCTCCAGCGCTTGGATGCGCGCCGCAAGGCTGGCGGCCGTGTCACCGGGCACGAGCGCCACCTCGCGGCGCGCGATGACGGGACCGTGGTCGTATTCGCCGTCGACGATGTGGATGGTGATGCCGCTCATCCGCTCGCCGGCAGCGATGACGGCTTCGTGGACATGGCGGCCATACATGCCCGGCCCGCCATAGCGCGGCAGCGGCCCGGGATGGATGTTGAGGATGCGGCCGCGATAGCGCGCCAGCGTCAGCGGACCGACTTTTCTCAGATAGCCCGAGAGCACGACCAACTCGGCGCCGCGCGCGGCGAGGGTTTCGGCGATGGCTCGATCGGCGGTCGCCGCGCCGCCGAGCCGGGTCTCGCTCAGATGATAGGTGGGAGCGCCGAGCGCGCCGGCATAAGCGAGCGCCGGCGCATCGGCATTGTTCGAGACCACCACCGCGGCGCTGGCGCGCAGCCAGCCATCGGCGATGGCGTCGAGGATCGCCTTCATGCTGCTACCGCCATGGGAAGCGAGGAATCCCAGCTTCAAGCCGCCCCGCATCATGCGCCGCCGGTCAGATGCTGTAATCGAAGCGCGCCGCGAACTCGCCGGCGATTCCCGCCTTGTGCGCGCGCAGACAGAGATCCTCGATGGTGACGGCGTCGAGGCGCTGCATCAATTCCTCCTGCAGCTCGAGCCAGAGCGGGCGCACCACTTTGAGGCCCAGCTCGGCGCCGCCGTCGCCTTCGATCGGATCCTCGCCGCTTTCGAGCGAGCGCACGACCCGCACGATGTCGCCGACGCTGATCCGGCGCCGCTCGCGCGCGAGGCGATAGCCGCCGCGCGGCCCGCGCACGCCTTGCAGCACGCCGTCGCGCACGAGCTGCTGCAGCACCTGCTCGAGATAGCGCCGCGGGATGCCTTGGCGGCGCGTGATCTCGCTCGACTGCACCGGCAGATCGCCGGCATTGTAAGCGATATCGAGTACGGCCTCGATGGCGAAGAGCAGCTTCTTGGTGAGACGCAGCATCGCGCTCAGCGTCCCGTCGAACCGAACCCGCCGGCGCCGCGGCGGCTTTCCGGCAAGGTCGCTACCGGGGCGAAGGCGACCCGGCTCACCGGCGCCACGACGAGCTGGGCGATGCGCTCGCCGCGCGTGATGGTGACCGGCGCATCGCCGAGATTGGCGAGGATGACGCGCAGCTCGCCGCGATAATCGGCGTCGATGGTGCCGGGGCTGTTGAGCACGGCGATGCCGTGGCGGAGCGCCAGGCCGGAGCGCGGTCGGATCTGCCCCTCATAGCCCTCGGGCAGCGCCAGTGCGATGCCGGTCGGCACAGCCGCGCGCGCGCCCGGCGCCAGCACCAGCGGCGCCTCCAGCGCCGCGGCGAGATCGACCCCGGCGCTGCCCGGCGTCGCATAGGCGGGGAGCGGCAGCCCGTCGCCATGGGGCAGCACTTGCACGGCGACGGCCACGACGGTCATTCCGCCGCCTTTTGCGCGAGGAACCGGGCGATTCGGGTGGCGAGCCGCGCCGCCACCTCGCGCTTGCTGAGCGGCGGCCAATCCTCGACACCGGCCTCGTCGATGACGTGGACGGTGTTGGCGTCGCCGCCGAAGGTCCCGGCCGGAGCCGAGACGTCATTGGCGATGATCCAGTCGCAGCCCTTCTTGGCGCGCTTCGCCTGCGCATGCTCGATCAGCTTCTCGGTCTCTGCGGCGAAGCCGACGACGAGGCGCGGGCGGCGGTTGCCGGGCTTGCTCAAGGTCGCCAGGATGTCGGGATTCTCGACCAGCTTCAGCGTCGGCGGCGGGCCGTTTTTCTTCTTGAGCTTCTGCGGCGCGGCTTCGGCGCGCCAATCGGCGACGGCGGCGGCGCAGACGGCGATATCGGCCGGCAACGCCTTCTCGCAAGCGGCCAGCATTTCGCGCGCGGTCTCGACATGGAGGACGCGCACCCCCGGCGGGTCCGGCTCGCTGGTCGGACCCGAGACCAGCACCGTCTCGGCGCCGAGCCGCGCCAGCGCCGCGGCGATGGCATGGCCCTGCTTGCCGGAAGAGCGGTTGGCGATGTAGCGCACGGGATCGAGCGGCTCATGCGTCGGACCGCTGGTGACGATGGCGCGGCGGCCGCTGAGCGCGCCGCCGCCGAGACACTGCTCGACCGCAGCGACGATCTCCAGGGGCTCCGCCATCCGCCCCGGCCCGCTCTCGTGCTCGGCGAGCGGCCCGGCATTGGGGCCGATGCGCTCCACGCCGCGGCGCTCGAGCAGCGCCAGATTGGCGATGGTCGCCGCATGGAGCCACATCCGCGTATTCATTGCCGGCGCGATCAGGATCGGCTTGTCAGCGGCGAGGAGGATGGTCGAAGCGAGATCGTCGGCGAGCCCCGCCGCCATCTTGGCGAGGAGATCCGCGGTCGCCGGCGCCACGACGACGAGATCGGCCTCGGCGGCCAGCCGAAGATGCCCCATCTCGCTCTCCTCGGTGAGCGAGAACAGGTCGGTATAGACCTGATCGCCGCTCAACGAGGCCGCTGCCAGCGGCGTCACGAAGCGTTGCGCCGCGGCGGTCATGACGACGCGCACCGCGGCGCCCCGCTCGCGCAGCCGGCGGATGAGGTCGAGGCTCTTATAGGCGGCAATGCCGCCCGCAATGATCAACAGAATGCGCCGGCCCTGAAGCGGCAAGGAATCCTCCGGTGTGCGATGGTGCGAGCGTATAAGGCGCGAGCGAGCGAGGCAAGGCGCCGCGAGCGCGCTGCGCTCG
>JASHUO010000109.1 GCA_030039975.1 Alphaproteobacteria bacterium | reverse complement strand
AGGCGGGGAGGGACGATGACATCGCGCCGCAAGACGTATGACGAGCTGCGCAGCGCGCGCTGGTATGGCGCCAAGGACATGCGCTCCTTCGGCCATCGCTCGCGCACCAAGCAGATGGGATATTCCGCCGAGGATTATGCCGGCAAGCCGGTCATCGCCATCCTCAACACCTGGAGCGATATCAATCCCTGCCACGAGCATTTCCGCGACCGCGCCCAGGCGGTGAAGCGCGGCGTCCTGCAAGCCGGCGGCTTTCCGCTGGAAATGCCGGCGATGGCGCTGGGCGAGGTCTTTATGAAGCCCTCGACGATGATGTACCGCAATCTACTGGCGATGGAGGCGGAGGAGCTGCTGCGCGCCAATCCCATCGACGGCGTCGTGCTGATGGGCGGCTGCGACAAGACCGTACCGGCGCTGGTCATGGGCGCGCTCAGCATGAACCTGCCGGCGATCTTCTTGCCGGCGGGGCCGATGCTCATCGGGCGCTGGCAGGGCAAGCAGCTCGGCTCGGGCAGCGATGTCTGGAAATATTGGTCCGAGCTGCGCGCCGGCAACATCACCGAAGAGGACTGGCAGGGTATCGAGGACGGGATTTCCCGCTCCGCCGGCACCTGCATGACGATGGGCACGGCCTCCACCATGGCGGCGGTGACCGAGGCGATGGGGCTGAGCCTGCCTGGTGCCTCGTCGATTCCCGCGGTTGATTCGGCGCATGAGCGCATGGCGGCGGCAAGTGGCCGGCGCATCGTCGAGCTGGTATGGCAGGATGTTCGGCCGCGCGACCTGGTGACGCAGGCGGCTGTCGACAACGGCATCACGACGCTGATGGCGATCGGCGGCTCGACCAACGCCGTCATCCATCTCGTCGCCATGGCGGGGCGCGCCGGCATCAAGCTGCCGCTCGAGCATTTCGATAAGATCTCGCGCCAGACGCCGTTCCTCGCCAATATCCGCCCTTCGGGCAAATACCTGATGGAGGATTTCTGCTATGCTGGCGGCTTGCCGGCGCTGCTGCGTCAGCTCGGTTCGCTGCTTGAGCTCGGCGCGCCGACGGTGAACGGCAAGAGCCTGGGCGAGAACATCGCCCGCGCCGAGATCTACAATGACGACGTCATTCGCACGCGCAACCAGGCGCTGCAGCCCGAAGGCGGTCTTGCCGTGCTCAAAGGCAACCTCGCCCCGAACGGCGCGGTGATCAAGCCGCCGGCCATGGAGCAGCGCCTTTTGCGCCATCGCGGTCCGGCGGTGGTGTTCAGCGACTACAACGACCTCAACCGTCGCATCGACGATCCTACGCTCGAGGTGACTGCCGATTCCGTGCTGGTGTTGCAGAACGCCGGCCCGCATGGCGCGCCGGGCATGCCGGAATGGGGGCAGCTGCCGATTCCGAAGAAGCTCCTGGCGCAGGGGGTGCGCGACATGGTGCGCATCTCCGATGCGCGCATGAGCGGCACCAGCTATGGCGCCTGCGTGCTCCATGTCTCGCCCGAATCCTATATCGGCGGACCGCTGGCGCTGGTGCAGAGCGGCGACATCGTCGAGCTCGACGTCCCCGGCCGGAAGCTGACCCTCGCCGTCGCCGACGAGGAGCTGGCGCGCCGGCGCGCGCGCTGGGTTTCGCCCCAGCCGCGCTACCAGCGCAGTTACGGCGCGCTCTTCGACAAGCATGTCGGTCAGGCCGAGATCGGCTGCGATTTCGACTTCCTTGCCGGCGATGCCGCCGTGCCCGAGCCGGAGATCCACTGATGCCGATCGAGATGCCACACAATCGCTTCAAGCGCGCGCTCGCCGCCGGCAAGCCGCAGATCGGCCTCTGGCTGACGCTTGCCAGCCCGACCGGGACCGAGGTGGCGGCGACTTCCGGCTTCGACTGGCTGCTCATCGACATGGAGCATGCCCCCAACGAGCTGCCGGATGTTGCGCATCATCTGCGCGCCGCCGAAGGCGGCACCGCCGAGCCGGTGGTGCGCGTCCCCTGGAACGACGCGGTGATGGTGAAGCGTCTCCTCGATATCGGCGCGCGCAGCCTGCTTTTCCCGTTCGTTCAGTCGGCCGAGGAGGCGCGTCGCGCCGTGGCGGCGACGCGCTATCCACCGCACGGGATACGCGGCTTTGCCGGCGTGACGCGCGCCAACCGTTACGGGCGCGTTCCAGATTATGCCAAGCGCGCCTCGGAAGAGATCTGCGTCCTCGTGCAATGCGAGACGCGCAAAGCCGTGGCCGACATTCCGGCGATTGCCGCGGTGGACGGCGTCGACGGCATCTTCATCGGCCCCTCCGACCTTGCCGCCGATATGGGGCATCTCGCCAATACCCAGCACCCCGAGGTGCAGGCGGCGATCCTGGCCGCCGGCAAGGCCATCACCGCGGCTGGTAAGGCGCCGGGCTTCCTCAGCCTGCGCGAAGACGAATCGCGCCGCGTGCTGGCGGGCGGCTTCCTCTTCGTTGCCGTCCATACCGACGTGGCGCTGCTCGCGCGCCAAGCCGAGGCCCTGGCGAAGATGTTCAAGGGCGGCTGACGGGCTGGCGCTGGCGCCAAAAAACATCGCGATCTCAACATCTTTTGTCGCCTTTCCCGCGAATGCGGGAAACCAGAACCATAGGCTCCGCTCGCCGAAGCTGGGGCGCTGGGTGCCCGCTTTTCGCGGGCAAAGCGATGATGGGAGAAAGCGCTGTGGCGAGCGAACGCGCCCCGGCGGGATTACCCCAGAGACCCCGTGCGGTCCCAGACGAGGCGCAAGGCGGGCTTCCCGTCCTCGGCGCGCTTGACCGGGGCGAAGACTCGGCTGCCGACGCTCACCGGCAAAAAGCGCCGCCGCGCGACCGCGTCGACGAGCGAAGGCTGATCGGCGAATCGGTCGAGGAGGAGGTGCAGCGTTTGCTCTGCGATGGCCGCACCGTCATTTGCCAGCAGGCGCAGAACGACGGCGCGCTCACCATCGCGGCAGAGCGCCGCGGCCACCCGGTTCGAGATCAGCCGCCGGCCGGCGATCGCGAACCGATGCGCCGGCGAGTGGCGCTGCACGATCGGCAGGAGATCGTCCTCGTTCAGCAGGCGCGAATGCTCGAGGATCGGCGTCGCGATCGTCGCCGTGTCGCGCGCCAGGGCGAGCAGAATGTCGCGCGGCAGGTCGAGGGCGAATTTCACCGTCTCGGCGAGGACGAGACGCACCAGCGGCTCGGCGTCGTAGAGCACGACTCGAAACGCGTCCGTCGCCGCGTGCCACTCGGCCTCGTCGAGCCCGCCCGCGGTAAACCGCGCGGCGAGACGCTCGACGGATTTGGCGCGCTCAGTCCACGACGCTTCCTCGATGAGTTGAGCAATCACTTCGCGCGTGACCGTCGTCATGGACCAAAACCTGCTTGCTGAGCCGGCGCGCCCGTCGCGCGCTGAACGAGAGGCAGATTGCTCGACCGGGAGTTAAACGATGTTTAAGTGGCACTCGCCGTCGCATGAAATAATTAGACGAGAGATGGCTTGACTGTTCCGTCTGCGATTCATCCGGCGCGCCGCAGCGCTGCAAAACCGCGGCGCACCGAGTGTGGCGGCGAACTCTGCCTCTGGTTTCGCCACAGTGTGGCGAAGTTGTGGCAAGGTCCGTCCGATTTTTGACTCAGCGACGCGGCGGCGCTCATTGCTCCGCGCGCTCGACGGCCTCCGCAGCGGCGAGCCATGCCGCTTCGGCGTCGGCGAGCGATTGCGCGGCTTCCGCCTGCTCGCGCACACGCTCTGCCACGGGCCGACCGCTCGCGCCGTAGGTC
>JASHUO010000108.1 GCA_030039975.1 Alphaproteobacteria bacterium | reverse complement strand
TCTGCGGCAAGCCCTTCGCGCCGATCTATGCGCGCATCACCGCGCGCTTTCCCGCGATCGCGCCCGGGCGCGTGCTGTGCGTCGGCGACACCCTCCATACCGACATCCTCGGCGGCCGCGCCGCAGGCTGGCGCACGCTGCTGATCGAAAACGGGTTCTGCCGCGGTCAGGACGGGGCGGCGCTCGCCGCCGAATGCGGCATCTGGCCGGATTTCATCGCGCCGCGGCTTTGAAGTTTTGATCCTGTCCGCGGCTTCGGTTATTTTGAGCGCGCCGGTTGAAGGGAGGAAGCACGTGGCGGCGTGGCTTGCCTATGTCCTCGGCTTGGCGACCTGGTTCCCGGTCGTCATTCTGGCGGTGCTGACGGGGCGGTTGCTGGCGGAAGCGCGCGAGATAGAGACGCGCCCGCTCGACAGCGACGGACTGCCGCTGCCGCTCGTGGGCAAGCGCGAGGGCGGCGACGATGCCTGGACCGTCGCCTGGGCCGACGCGCTGAGCTAGGCGCTCAGCAGTCAGCCGACGAGGCGCGGCGTCAGCTTCTCTTCGAATTCGAGGCCCGCATGCTCGCCGCGCCGCCACGCCACCCTGGCGCGCAGCGGCCCGAAATCGCCGAAAGCGATGATCACGTTGCCGCTCGAGAGGCCGGGCAGCTCGAGGCTGAGCCGCGCGCCAAGCGCGGAATAGTCGAGCACCACGCAACGCTCCCAGGCTTCGCCGCGCTCGATCTGGCCGGACCAGAGCACGGGAACGCGTTTGGCGCGGCGGCGCTCCTGCAGCGCGTTCGCGCTGCGCTCGACGCGCGCCGTGCCGATGAGCAGCCGGTCGACGCTGTCGGCGCCCATGGAGAGCGGCAGGATCAGGCTCTCGACGCGCTCCAGACTGCTTTGCAGGACGGGATCATCCTCGACGAGGAGCGGCTCGCCCGAGGCGCGCACCGCCACATAGGCGTTTCGAATCGCGTCGCGCGCGGATGGGGGAACGGCATCGAGCGTCTTCCCCGTTAGATCGATGCCGAAAGCCATGGCGATGTCGGTGCCGTAGATCACATATCGGTAGTCGCGCCCGGCATCGATGACTTCGACGAGGTGGAGATAGCCCAGCCATGGCCGCAGTTCGAAGACGTCGAACTCCTTGCGCGCGGGAATACGCCTGCCGCCCCGCTTGCGATCCCAGAATTCGAGCAGCGAGACGAGCTGCGGCTGCATCGGCGGGAGCGTGTCGAAGGACGCCATGGCGCTAGGCTCGTGCCGACCCGCACGCCGTCCCGCCTGGGCGCAGCGGCAAGGCTCGGGTCGTCACAAAATCGTTCGGGCGGGCGCGAAATGTCGCATCGCTTGCCGCGGCGGAACTGTGGGATTTTCCCCGGCTTGAACGACCGATCGAGCCGCCGGGATCACCGATGAAAGTCAGCGAAGAAGCCATCACCGTTCTCCGCGATAGCGACGGTCCCGGGCTGACCCTGCTCATGGGCGGGTACCGCGTCGCCTTGACGGCGGAGGAGGCGCGCAGCCTGCTGCGCGGCCTCCGCAGCGCACTGGCGGAGGGTCCGGGCGAGGCGGAGGCTGCCGAACACTCCGATCGCGCCATCATCGTTGCCAAGGTCACGGAGCAGATGATCAGCTGGGCGAAGATCGCGGACGCGACCCAGCGGCCATAAGCGTTTTCATGCGGCGGGACTCTCGGCTTCGAGCGCCGCCAGCGCCCGCTCTGCCGCATCATCCGTGGCGGCCAGCTTTTTTGCGACTTCCGCATCGTCCCCTGCCTGGCACGCTTCCATCAGCGCGCGCGCGCATTCGATAAGTTCCTGCAATCCCGCAGTCCCGGCAACCGATACCAGCTCATGTGCCGTGCGCTCGAGGACCTTGGCGTCCGAGCGATGCTCGCGCATCCGGCTCAGGAAGCGCGGCAGCTCGGTGCGCGTGCGAATGATGAGCTCGTTGAGCTTGGCACGGCCGAGATGCACCTCAAGGTCGCGCAAGGCCGCGCGATCCCGGACTTTAGGGATGGCGCCCTCGGCCTCCGGCGTCTCCGCCGCGGCGCTCTGCCCGCCTCTCACCCAGCGGTCGATGGTCGCCAGCAGCGCCGCCGCGTCGACCGGCTTCGACAGGTGGTCGCTCATGCCGGCGGCAAAGCACTTCTCCGCATCGCCGGGCAGCGCGCGCGCCGTCATGGCAATGACCGGCGTCTGCGCCGCCGCGGTGCCGAGCTGGCGGATCGCCCGGGTCGCCGCCAGCCCATCCATCCGCGGCAGCTGCACATCCATGAGAACAAGATCGAACGGACGGCGCCGCACCGCCTCCACGGCCGCCTCGCCATCGCCGACGACCTCGACGGTGTGGCCGGCGCGGCGCAGCAGGGTGAGCATCAGCTCCTGGTTCATCGGCGTATCTTCGACCAGCAGGATGCGGGCGCCACGCACCGCGGCGCCACGCGCCTCCGGCTTCTCGCCGCCCATCGCCGGCTTGAGCGGCACCGTGAACCAGAAATTGCTGCCGACGCCGGGCGTGCTGGTGACGCCGATCGTACCGCCCATGTTCTCGACCAGATTCTTGCAGATCGCGAGGCCGAGGCCGGTGCCGCGCAGATAGGCGCCGGCCTTGTCCTCGATCTGCGAGAATTTCTGGAAGAGGCGCGATTGCTGCTCTTTGGCGATGCCGATGCCGGTATCGGTGACCGAGAATTTGAGCACCGTGCCGGTCGGCTGGTCCTCGATCTTGGAGATGGCGAGAACGACGCTGCCCTGTTCCGTGAACTTGATAGCGTTGCTTAAGAGGTTCAGCAGCACCTGGCGGATCCGATCGGGATCGCCGCGCACCAGGCTCAGCACATCGGGCTTGAGCACGAAATTGAGATCTAGGCCGCGCTCGCGGGCGGCATGCCAGACCACCGTGTTGCAGCTCACGGCGAGGTCGATCACGCTGAAATCGGCCTCGACCAGCTTCAGCTTGCCTGCCTCGAATTTGGCGAGGTCGAGGATGTTGTTGATGATGGCCAGCAGCGAGCTGCCGGCGTCGCGGGCGAAGCTGGCGTAGCGGCGCTGCTCGGCCGGCAGGTTCTCGTTCAGCAGAAGATTGGTGAAGCCGATCACGCCGTTGAGCGGTGTGCGCAGCTCGTGGCTGATATTGGCGATGAACTCCGATTTTGCCTGGTTCGCTTCTTCCGCCGCGTCGCGCGCGCGGCGCAGCTCGCTCTCGATCTGCTTCTGCTCGGAAATGTCGACGAAGATGCTGACGCAGGCATCGACCCGTCCTTCGGCGTCGCGCACCGGGCTGAAATCGAGCTTCGCCCAATACGAGGTTCCGTCCCTGCGGCGGCTGAGAAACGTGGTGGAGAGCGGGCGCTGGTGGCGCACCGCTTCCGCGATCTCCGCGGTGATCTCGGCGTCGGCCCCCGCCCCCGTGAGCACATCCCAACGCCGGCCGACCAGTTCTTCCCGGCTGTAGCCGGTGATCGCCGCAGCCGCTTCATTGGCGAAGACCACGGGATAGCCCGCGCGGTGCGGATCGATCACGATCACCCCCGCCGTGGCGGCTTCGAGGAGACGCGCGAACTGGCCGCGATCCTGCGCCGCTTCCTCGCCGGTGCCGACCAGGAGGGCCGAGCGCCGGCTGTCGAGCGGGCGCACGACCGAGATGCTCTCGCCGCGCTCCTCGCCCGCCCGGCCGGTGAGCCGCCGCGTCTCCTCGACCCAGAGCGACGGGCCGTCCTTGCGCCGGGCGCGATAGGTGAAAGTTACCGCCGCGCCGCCGGCGATGAGGCTTGCCGTCACCTCGCGGGCGCGAGCGACATCCGCATCGTCGACGATCGCAAGCCAGGGCCGGCCGATCAGCTCGCGCGGCTCGTAGCCGAGGATGTCGTGCACCGAGGGCGAGACATAGCTCCAGGCCTGCTCCGCGCCGATCCGGGCGAGAATCTCTGTCGTGTTCTCGGCCAGCAGCCGGTAAAGCGCCTCGCTTCCCTTGAGCGCTTGCTCCGCGTCCTTGCGGCTGGTCACGTTGATGACGATCGCATCCCAGACGATCTCGCCGCTGGCTTTGCGGAAGGGCATCGCTCTTCCGGAGAGCCAGCGCTGTCGGCCGCCGGCGAGCACGACGCGGAACTCATGCGACCACGGGGCGAGCGAATGCCCGGCATCGACGAGGGAGCGGCGAAAGGCGGCGCGATCGTCGGTGTGGATCGATTGCATCACCTTCGCCGGGTCAGGCGATGGACCGAGCGCGCCCTCGCCGAAGATCCGTGCTGCATCGGCATTGTCGAAGGCAAAGCGCATCTCGCCGGCAACGCTGACAATGATCTGCAGCACCGCACCCGGAACATTGGCGACCAACGCGCGCCAGCGCCGCTCGCTTTCGCTGCTGCGTCCCTCGGCCTCGCCCAAGCGCTGCAGCAGGACGCCGAAAATGAGGGTGCCGATGAGCACCCGGCCGATCAGCGCGATGCCGGTCTCGGCGGGGAATTGCGCCAGCACCGGTGACACCAGCGCCGAGGCGCCGAAGGTGAGGCAGAGCGCCAGCGCCGCAAGCTCTTTCAGCCCGAAGCTGCCGCCTTCGCGCCGCATGGCTTCGGTCATGGCGATGCCGATGACACCGCTGACCGGGATTTCGGCCAGGGTCGGGTAGACCGACCCGCCGCCCAGCCCGAAAAAGGTGCCGGCCGCGATGACGCCGGCGACCATGCTGGCGACGCCGCCGCCGAAAGCCGCAGCGAGCCCGACCACCACCATATTGTCGCTGACCGCCAGCGGCGCGCCGAGGTAACGCTGCGCCAGCGCCGAGAACAGCGTCGCCGCCCCCAGAATGGCGCCGACCGCGACCTGGCGCTGACGCGGCGCCGCCCGCCTGATCATGCCGGCAAAGCTCGCATAGGCGATCGAGACGATCGCGTAGCTCGCAATGCTGCTGGCAAGTTGGCTGATCATGGCAGCTCACGGCGCGGCGTTGCGGGCGCAAGCCACGGCAGGAGCCGGATCGGCTGCTCCTTCTTGCGGCAAGCACGACTTCGGGGGTCGCGGGAACGCATGGACGTTCCCGTCGACACGGGACGCCTTCAGGCCGAGATCGACCGGATGACGTCCGCCGGGGTGCTACCGGATTTGGCTGTCGCGTCCGGCGAGGCTGGTTGCGTCGCCGGCTTCTGCGAGAACGCCGGGGAGGTGCTCGACGGGAAAGCGCGTGCCGTGGGCTCGGTTGGCGATAGCTGCTTCACGCCCTGCGCCAGGGCATAGCTCAGCGCGCGCGCCTCTTCGCCGCTCAGGTTCAGTCGAAATCCCTCCATGATCACCGTCAGCTCATTGCGCTGTGCATCGGGGATCACGGTCACGCGCTCCGGAATAATCTTCACATTCGCCTCCACCGAATTCGAGATTATCCATGTTCGCAGAACCGCCGGTTCTGATCCCGGCCCAGATCGTCGCGCGACATCGCGGCGATCTCCGCCTGCGGTGGCGCCGCGGTGGAAATTTCCTAAGAAATTCCGATATCTAGACAGGATACGGCGGCTTTGGGCGCGGCTGCCCCAGGGCGTTCCGCCCCGGGACAAAATGACGCAGCAGCGAATTTCGGCGGAGGCTGTGAACGCATTGCGCGAAAGGCAGCGCTCAACGCCTTTCGCGCCGGCGGCTTTGCGCCCCAGCCTGCGCGTGTCGGCGAGATCGACTCGCCGGGCGCCGCCCTGCGCGCCGAGTCGGCAAGGGGGACGCTTCGTCTGACAACGCGTCCCGCTTGCTCGCTTGGAACGCATCGCGCAGCACGCCGCGCAGCCAGAGATTGGCTGGATCGCTCTCCACCGCTTCGTGCCAATAGAAATAGAGATCGAGCGTCGGCGTCTCCACCGGCAGCGGCAAAACACGGTTGGCGAAGCTGCGATTGAGCACGCCGGCATAGCGCTCGGGCATGGTGAGCACGAGATCGGTCTCGCTGACGAGGCGAAAGGCGGCAACATAGTTGCGGCAACGCAGTCGGATGCGGCGCTGCAGCCCGCGCTCGGCCAGAGCCAGATCCTCGAAGCCCGGCCCTTTGCGCCGCGACGTCACCATAACGTGCTCCTGCGCCAGATAGGCCGCGAGGTCGAGCCCGCGACGCAGCGCCGGATGCCCCTGCCGCGCCACGACCACCAGCCGGTCGGCGGCGACGCGCTCGCGATGAATTCGCTCCGGCAGCGGCAGCGGCACATCCATCGCAAGGTCGAGCATGCCCGAAGCGAGCCCCGTCTCCATATTGCGCCGGGCCACCTGCACGCTGCGGAGATCGACATGCGGCGCCGCGCGCGCAATCCGTGCCATCGCCGCCGGCAGCACCAGCAGCTCGACCGGATCGCGCATCGCCACGGTGAACCGTGCTTCGCTGCGCCGCGGATCGAAGCGCCCGGCCTCGCTCAGCAACAGGCCAAGCTCGCGCAGCGACCGGCGCAGCGGCGCGATCAGGCCGCGCGTGAGCGGCGTCGGCACCAGCGCGCGACCCTCGCGGCGGAAGAGCGGATCGTCGAACAGCAAGCGAAGCCGCGCCAGCGCGTGGCTGATCGCTGGCTGCGTCAGATTGAGCTTCTCGCCGGCGCGGCTGACGCCGCCTTCGCTGTAGATCGCCTCGAAGACGACAAGCAGGTTCAGATCGAGCTTCGCGATATTCGGCATATTGATGAGTTTATATGCCGAATATTCATTTTTGTCATGGCGCGCCCTGCCCTAGCCTGAAGGTCGATGGCATGACGGACCGGCAGGTGCAGGATGGACTTCCGCTATTCGGACAAGGTCGAAGTGCTGCGGCAGCGGCTCATCGCCTTCATGGACCAGCACATCTATCCCAACGAGGCGCGCTACGAGGGGGAGATCGCCGCTGGCGATCGCTGGCAGCCCTCGGCGCTGATAGAGGAGATCAAGGCGACGGCGCGCAAGGCCGGGCTCTGGAACCTGTTCCTGCCGGACTCAGCGCGCGGCGCCGGGCTTTCCAATCTCGACTATGCGCCGCTTGCGGAGATCATGGGCCACTCCGAGCTCGCGCCCGAGGCCTTCAACTGCTCGGCGCCCGACACCGGCAATATGGAGGTGCTGGAGCGCTACGGCACCGAGGAGCAAAAGCAGCAATGGCTCGAGCCGCTGCTCGACGGCAAGATCCGCTCCGCCTTCGCCATGACCGAGCCCGAGGTCGCATCCTCCGATGCCACCAACATCCGGGCGACGATCCGCCGCGAGGGCGGCCACTACGTCATCAATGGCCGCAAATGGTGGGCGACCGGCGCGCCCGACCGGCGCTGCAAGATCCTCATTGTCATGGGGCAGACCGACCCCGCCAACCCCAACCCGCACCGGCGGCAATCGATGATCCTGGTGCCCAAGGACACGCCGGGGGTGACGGTGCTGCGCGCGCTGCCGGTGTTCGGCTATGACCATGCGCCGCATGGCCATGGCGAGGTGGTGTTCAGGGATGTGCGCGTCCCCGCGAGCAACCTCCTGCTCGGCGAAGGCCGCGGCTTCGAGATCGCCCAGGGCCGGCTCGGGCCGGGGCGGATCCATCACTGCATGCGCGCTATCGGCCTCGCCGAGCGCACGCTCGAGGCAATGTGCCGCCGCGTCCGCTCGCGCATCGCCTTTGGCAGGCCGATCGCCGAGCAGACGGTGACTTTGGAGCGCATCGCCGAGGCGCGCATCATGATCGACGAGGCTCGCCTGCTCGTGCTCAACGCTGCCGACAAAATGGACCGGCTCGGCAACAAGGAGGCGCGCGCGGAGATCGCAATGATCAAGGTCGCGGTGCCCAACATGCTGTCCCGCGTCGTCGACATGGCAATCCAGGCGCACGGCGCCGCTGGCGTCACCGAGGATTTCCCGCTTGCCCGCGCTTGGGCCAGCGCGCGCGCACTGCGCATTGTCGACGGTCCGGACGAAGTGCACCGCAATCAGATCGGCCAGATCGAGCTCAGGAAATATGCGTAGCGGCGGAGGTTACGTCATTCCCAGCGCGCCGACGCCGAGCAGCGCGGTGACCAGCGCGGCGCAAGCGATGTAGAGCGCGAGCGCCGCGGCAGTGATGGCGGCGCTGTAGGGCAGTGCGCGCTCGACCGGAATCGCGAGCAATTGCGGCGCGCCGCAATAGAGGAGATAGACGCTGTAAAGGTTGGCGAGAAGGCTCAGAATGCCCAGGACCGGCACCAGGCGGAAGACGCCGCCGAGCCAGCTCGCCGTCGCGGCATAAGCGATGAGCTTTAAGGCCCGATCGAACCGCTCCTCGCCGCCGAAATGTCGGGCGAGCCGCGCCGCGATCAGCGCCAGCAACGCCACGCCGGCAAGGCTGAGGCCCCACGACAGCGCCGCCGCCGCGGCGCCGGTGCCGAAGCTGATGAAACCGAAAAACCAGGACCAGCCCAGCAGCTTCGCCAGCGGCGGGATCGCGGCCAAGGGCAGCACGTGGCGGAGATAGAGCCCGATCGGGTCGGAGTCCTCGCCCGCAAGAGGACCCCATACCCGTTTGGGCGATAGCAGAAGCGCTTTGAGCCGCCCCAGAAACTCGCCATCCCGCAGCGGCCGCACGGCCATGTCGACGTCCATCCCCGGCTCCCTGAGAACGCTCGTTGAGGGGAGGAACGCCGGGCGGGGTCGAAGCTCCGTGTTATCGTTGTGTCAACCTGAACGCGCTTTGCGAGGCCCGAATTCAGCCGGCGATACGCTCCAGCGCAGCGCGTACGCGAGCCAACGCCGCCTCTTCCGTGGCAAGGCGCTCCCTCTGCTCCTCCACCACTTCGGGCTTGGCCTTGGCGAGAAACTGCTCATTGCCGAGCTTGCGGCCGATCTTCTGGATCTCGCCGGCAATGCCGTCCGCCTCCTTGGCGAGCCGGGCGCGCTCTTTGGCGAGATCGACGGCCCCGGCGAGGTCGAGCGACAAGGTGGCGCCGCCCGCCACCACCTGGATGGCGCTCTTCGCCTGAAGCAGCCGGTCCCGCCGCACCCGGTCCGCCGGCTCGATCGCCGAGAGCCGGGCGAGCCGCCGGATCGCTTCGGCGTGCCGCTCGATCCAGCCCCGCCCCGCCTCGCCGCAGTCGATCAGATACGCGGCGATCTCGCTTGCCGCCGGCACGTTCATCTCCGAGCGCGCCGTGCGCATGGCCGAGATCACTTCGACCACCCAATCCATCTCGGCCATCGCCGCATGATCGACGAGCTCCGGTGCAAAGCTCGGCCAGCGCGCCGAGATCAGCAAGCCGGCTTTGCCGACGGTGAAATGCCGCCACAGCGCCTCGGTGATGAACGGCATGAGGGGGTGCAGGAGATGGACGAGCTGGCCCAGCACCCAGGCGGTCGTCGCGCGCGTCTCGGCTTTGGCTGTTTCGTCCTCGCTGGTGAGGATCGGCTTGGTGAATTCGAGATACCAGTCGCAGAACGTGCCCCAGGTGAAGTGATAGAGTGCGCCCGCCGCCTCGTTGAATTTGTAGTCGTCGATGGCAGTGGCAACCCGCGCTCCGGTCTCGGCGAGCGCGCCGAGGATCCAGCGATTGACGGTGAGCCGAGCGGCGCCCGGATCGAACCCCTGCGCCAACGCACAGCCATTCATCTCGGCGTAGCGCGCCGCGTTCCAGAGCTTGGTGGCGAAGTTGCGATAGCCTTCGACGCGCGCTTCCGCCAGCTTGATGTCGCGGCCTTGCGCCGCGAGCGCCGCCAAGGTGAAGCGCAGCGCATCGGTGCCGTAGCGCTCGATGAGGTCGAGCGGGTCGATGATGTTGCCCTTCGACTTCGACATCTTCTGCCCGCGCTCGTCGCGCACCAGCGCATGGATATAGACGGTGCGGAACGGCACCTCGCCCATGAACTTGCAGCCGAGCATCATCATCCGCGCGACCCAGAAAAAGATGATGTCGAAGCCGGTGACGAGAACGTCGGTCGGGTAGTAGCGCTTCAGCTCTCTGGTCGCTTCGGGCCAGCCCAGGGTCGAGAACGGCCAGAGGCCCGAGGAGAACCAGGTGTCGAGAACATCGGGATCGCGCGCGAGATCGACCGGCTTGCCATAATGCTGCGCCGCCGCCGCCAACGCCGCCGCCTCGGTCTCCTCGACGAAGACGGCGCCGTCGGGCCCGTACCAGGCGGGTATCTGATGACCCCACCAGAGCTGGCGCGAGATGCACCAGGGCTGGATGTTGCGCATCCATTCGAAGAAGGTGTTCTCCCAGTTCTTCGGCACGAACTGGGTGCGGCCGGTCTCGACCGCCGCGATCGGCGCCGCGGCCAGCGTCTTGGCGTCGACATACCATTGGTCGGTGAGCCAGGGCTCCAGCACGGCGCCGGAGCGGTCGCCATGCGGCACCGTCAGCGTATGCGGTTCGATCTTGGCGACGAGACCGGCTTGCTCGAGATCGGCGACGATGCGCTTTCGCGCCTCGAAGCGGTCGAGCCCGCGATAGGCCTCGGGCGCATTCTCGTTGAGCCGCGCGTCGCGGTCGAAGACGTTGATGAGGGGAAGGCCGTGGCGGCGCCCGACCTCGAAATCGTTGAAATCGTGCGCCGGGGTGATC
>JASHUO010000107.1 GCA_030039975.1 Alphaproteobacteria bacterium | reverse complement strand
AAGCTCTTCAGGTCGAGAGGGAGTGGCTTTCCGACGATAGATGATCATCACCGCCGCTAACCGCTCAGTTCGAGCCGTGCGAGCCCGCCCGCTTCGCCTCGACGATCGCGATCAAGGCTTTCCCGGTCTGCTGCCAGAATCTCAGCATCGCCCTGTCCTCGGGGTTCGGGTTCAACTGGACGAGCCGGTGCAGCGTCGCGAGTTGGAGGAAGGTCGCCTCCACCGCCTCGCCGCCATGGCGGGCGAGCATGGAAACAGCCATCAGCCAGGGTTGGCGATCCATCGGCCAAGCCTACAGGATCAGCCTTACCAGGTGGTGAACGGTGCGCGGCCGTCGGCTAGGCGAGCGCGAGGCGCTGGTGCCAGAATGCCGGTAATCGCTGATTAAGCGCCGGGTGGCAGGCTTCGGAAGCGGAGGCTTCCATGCGTTCGGTGAAGCGACTGGCCGTTGCCGTTGGAGAACTCGGCGCTGCGGCCGTAATCGGCGCGGCCATGTTCTTCTACTGGTTCGGCGCGGAGCAGCCTCTTAGACCACCCGGATGGCTCTGCGAGGAGGTGTCCGACGGGTATACCCGCTGCTCTGCGGCGCCGGGCTGGCACTTCGAGGAGATTCCCCGCGCCGGTCGCGCCGCCATCCACGACATCGCCCGGACCCGTGCGGAATGCCAGCGCGACATCGATCTGGCGAGCGGCTGGCGGCACCTCGACAACGACCAGCGGCGAGCGATCCTCGACGGAAAGGCGTCGATCTACAACTTCCTCGACTTTGAAGAGGTCGACCTAAAATAGGGGTCTCCATCTCCGGATCGAGCTCGGCCGCGACGGAGACCGCCCAGGCGCGAGCCTCGCCCACACGTAGGCGAGCAGCGTCTCTAGATCCGCCATGTTATGGCGGACAGGTGCGCCGGTCGGCTCGCCGATGGCGTTCCCGTCGATTGTGTCCGTTTGCACCGAGAAGAGGAAACGAGCGCCGGCTTGGCGGTGGTGGTCGGCGCTCCCCACACCACATATGCGCACTTTATACTTGCAAAACGGCGCCGGACTTGCCCCTATAGTAGGGCTATCCAGTCGGCCTCGTTGACCGCCAGATACATGGAAGTGCGGGGGACATGATCAGCTTGGCGATCGGTTCACGTGCTTGGCGACGGGCAAAGCGTGGGCGTCATCTCGACTGGTTGCGCGAAGCGGCATTTGAACTCGGCAACGCGCTCGGCCGGCTTGCCGCCGCCGGGTTGGTGCTGGCCGTTTTCTTGGCAGTGCCCGCTCACGCCGACGACTCTACGATCCCTTGCAGTCTGCCCCCCAGCAAGGGTGCAAACGTTGCTGTCCATCCCGGCACAGCGGTGTCCACGACGCAGGATCATCAAGATGAGATCTGCACCTTCGCGATCAATGGCGCCGTCGCGACGAGTCCGCCGCCCAACGAGGTGCTGAGCGCACTCAACGAATTTCGGAACCACTCGCTGCGCTTCCTACAGGAGCCTCCCCGGGGTGTTTTCTCCGTGGCCGCACTTATCGCCGCGTCTGCCCCCGTCGACGAAGTCCCGTCCGACCTGATCGGCGCGTTGAAGTCTTCTTCCAAGCAGCTAGACGCCTGCTTGGCAGTGTTTTTCGCTAAACAAGATTTGCCCGATGAGCGACTGCCCGGTGGCGCCTTCTCCTGCCGCGGCTTCCGGCCCTACACCGACCACAAGTCGAAGCTCGAAGCACTGCGGGAGCATGGCTTTGCTCCGGGAGTGCCTACTCTCGTCATCTCCATCAAATGGCGGGACGACCGATACACGAGCACGCTCTACCTTCCGCGCGACCTGCAAGAATTGCCCGCCATTCCGTTGCAATGACATACATCGGCTCATGAGTATTGCAAAGAAGATCGGCGACACGATCGGCGATAAGATTGGCGAGCTTACGGTAGGGAAGGTCGTGGCACTGATAGCGGGCGGACTCTCCGCTTCACTACTGGCGGCTTGGGCCTATGTGTGGATGCACGTTAATCCGCAATTCGACTACGTCGCCAAACCGTCTTCGAGCGCTTCGCACTTCGTCGGGCTTGCCGAGATACTCCACAAGATCGACACGGACTCGCGTCAGTATTGTAGTGGTGGATTGGACGAACGCTTGGGGCGGATAGGCCTCAGAAGATGCTATCGCTTCACGTTTGTTCCGGGGTTGCTCTACAAGATGTACGTCTGCACTCACGATGAACTTCCCATCGAAGCGCACACGTCAGACCAGCTCGTCGCGCTCCGCGCCTTCGAAGGCAAATTCGCCTCGCTGCAATGCTTCAGCGTTGTCCCGCAGCAGAGCGTCGGCGCTTACGATTACGATATTGTGCAAGGCAAGGGGGTGTCCTTTCATCTGCTCCGGTTTCCCAACGCCGCGCCAGAGAAAACACCCTTTTGTGGGTGCAGCCCAAGCGACGTGAAGGGGATCGCGAACACAATTGATGCCAAACTCGAAAATTAGTCTCGCGACTCCGTCGTCGAGCTGATTGGCCTCGGCCGGTACTGCCCGGCATCGGGGCCTCCGATCCACGTCGACGCACCGATCCCGACGCGGCGCCCTGGCGCGCGGTGGGGAAGCTGCAAGCAGCGCCAGGTACCTTCCACATGTCCTGCACGGAGATGCGCTCGAAGTGTTTCGCGTACCGCCGCGGGCCGAGCAAGTAAAAGTTTATCGAGCCGAGCTTTCCGCATAGAAGAAATGCGATTGACCGCGCTCGACTGTGGCTTAGATTTGTCATCCATCCGACGCCTTGTTCCGCAAGATCGACGCTCGAAGATTCCGTCGGCTGCGCGAGATCAGGCTTGCGGTCAAGCGCCTCACCGACGCCGCACGCGCCGCTACGGCCGATCCCGCCGCGAGCTCCTTTCCTCGGGACGGAAA
>JASHUO010000106.1 GCA_030039975.1 Alphaproteobacteria bacterium | reverse complement strand
TTTCTGGGGCGTTATCGGCGCCTTGCAGATCCTCAACCTCTGGCTCGGGCTCTACAATGCCGAGGGCGAATGGCCGTGGACTTATTTCTTCCTGCTCGTGCTGCAGGTGATCTTCGCGGTCCATCAATACGGCAGGAGCTTGGGTCTCGATGCGATCATCGTCGACCGGTACGCGCGCACCACCCATCGCGGCGGCGCCTCCGGCCGGGTGCTCGGCGCGCTGACGTAGGTTTGCGAGGCAAGCTCGCTAACGTCGACCAGCGGCGGCCGAAAACAAAATTGATCGGTAACAGGGGACCGCGTAGCATGACTGCAAAAGCTCAAAATTCGCGGTCGAGCCGGCGCAACGCCGGGGACAAATTTGTTCGCCGTGACTTCTCAGGGGCTCCGGGAGGCCGTCATGAACCATGACACTGTGGTGGCGAATGCGAAGGATGTCGCTGATCGCGTGCTGGCCCCGGCGGCCCGGCAAAGCGACAGGGAGGGGCGATTTTCCTCCGAGGCGGTCGCGGCGCTGGGGGCGGCCAGGCTTCTTGGATTGATGCTACCTGAGGAAGTCGGTGGATCGGGATTGGGACCACGCAGTTTCGCAGCGGTGGTGGCGACGCTTGCCGAAGCGGACGCTTCGGTCGCCATGGTTTACCTGATGCATGTCAGTGCCACCGCAACGATCGCCGCGGCGCGCCCTGGGGCCGCGGTCGCGCCGATCCTGAAGGACATCGCCGCGGGCCGGCATCTCTCAACCCTGGCGTTCAGCGAGGCTGGATCGCGCAGTCATTTCTGGGCGCCGGTCTCGCGGGCGCGCCGCAACGCCGCAGGGGCGCGTATCTCGGCCAAGAAATCGTGGGTGACCAGCGCCGGACACGCGCAGAGCTACGTCGTCTCCTCGCTCGCGCCCGAAGCGACCGACCCTACTCAATCGACGCTCTATCTGCTTCAGAAGGACGCGCCCGGGCTGTCGGTCGCCGGCCCGTGGGACGGCTTGGGGTTGCGGGCCAACGCGTCGGCGCCGATGACGCTGGAGGGCTGCGAGGTTGCGCCCGAGCATCAGCTGACCGAAGACGGTGGCGGCTTCCCGGCGATGTTGCAGGTGGTGTTGCCGCTCTTCAATCTTGGGACGGCGGCGGTGGCGTTGGGGCTCTGCCGCGCCGCCGTGGCAGCGACAGCGGCGCATCTCAAGACCGCCCGCTTCGAGCATCTCGGCCAGAGCCTGGGCGAAAGCCTGCCGACGCTGCGCGCGCAGTTGGCAACGATGCAAATCGATACCGACGGCCTTGCGGCGCGTATCGACGATGTCGTCGATCACCTCGAGCGCCCGCGGGAAACGACGATGCTGCGCGTGCTTGAAAGCAAGGCGGCAGCGGGCGACGTGGCGATCAACGTCACCTCGGCCGCCATGCGGGCCTGCGGCGGGGCTGCGTTCTCGAAGCAGACGAATATCGAACGCCTCTTCCGCGATGCCCACGCCGGTGCGGTCATGGCGCCGACCGGCGACGTGTTGCGTGAATTCATCGGGAAGGCGGTTCTCGGAATCCCACTCTTCTAAGCAAGAAGGCAGCCATGACTCGAACGATCTGGGTAGGCGCCGTAGCCTATGATCCGAAGGTGGTGTCAATCTGGGAAGGGATGCGACGCTACTTTCACGAAGAGGCGCATTTGGCCGTCGAGGTCGTGCTGTTTCAGAGCTATGAGGCGCAGGTGAGCGCCCTCCTCGCCGCGCCCGACGATCCCGCGCCGCGCATCGACATCGGCTGGAATACGAACCTCGCCTATCTGCAGGCTGACGTCTGGAGCGAGCATCGCTGCCGTCCGATCGCGATGCGCGATACCGATCTCGGCTGGATGACGAAGATCGTGGCCTCCAGCACGGGTCCGGTCGCCGCGCTTGGCGATCTCCGGAACCGCACGCTCGCGCTCGGCAGCCGCGACAGCGGACACGCGGCAATTCTTCCCGTTCACTTTCTCGCGCGTGACGGCCTGGTCGAGGGGCGCGACTACCGCACGCTGCGGTTCGACACCGACCTCGGCAAACATGGGGATACCGGCACGAGCGAGGCTGAAGTCGTTCGCGCCATCCTGGATGGGCGCGCCGATGCCGGCGCCATCGGCAGTCCGTTCTGGAATACCCTGCGCAGCGAGCGTTTGGTTCCGGAAGGCGCGTTGATCGAGATCTGGACTTCACCTCCCTACAATCACTGCATGTTCACCGCCCGACCGGATTTCGATCCGTCGCTGGCGCAGCGCTTTGCGGATGCTCTGTCCGCGATGAGTTATGACAACCCCCGTCATCGCACCGTGCTTGACGCCGAGGGGCTCAGACGCTGGGTCGGTCCTCACCTCGACGGCTATGACGCGTTGCGCGAGGCTTCCGCGCGCCAGGGCTTCTTCACGCGCAATTGAAGATGGCGGCCAGCCGCCGCTGATGCGCGGTCTCCCGATCGAAGGCACGGCGGACCGCCGCAAAGGCCTCGGCGAGCGGAAAAATGTCGGGCGTCACCAACAGATCCGCATCCTCGGCCCCGACTGGATGCCAATAGACACCATCGGCGGTGATCGTGATTTCCGGCACCAAATCCGCGCGTGCAAGCGCAACGCCTTGCTCGGCGAAGCCGCGAAGGGCAACGCGGCGGATCACCCGGTCCGCTTCATTTATCTGCCGGGCGTCGAGGAAACGGCGGAACTCGTCGGCTTCCGCATCGCTCGACACGGTGGCGGCCAATCGCACGCGAAATCCTTCAGCCCGAGCGCGCTCTATGCCCTTCCATGCCCGCGTCCAGGTGCCCGCGCCGCGATGGCAATCGTGGCGCTCGGGTGTCGGGCTGTCGAGGCTGATCTGAAGCGTGACGCGTTCGCGCGAGAGCCGGCGAAAGCTTTCAAGCCGCCGTCCCGCGAGCAGCGTGCCGTTGGTGAGCACGGTCGTTGGTGCGGCCGCCGCGCACGCGGCCAGGATCTCGCCGAGATCGGCGAGCAGAAATGGTTCGCCGCCGGTCACGAAGATTTCGCCGACGCCGAGCGCGGCCGCCTGGAGCGCGATCCGCCGCACGCGCTCGAGGCCGAGCGCGCGGCGGGGCGCGGTGGGCGAGGAGCGGACACAGCAGTAGTCGCAGCGCAAATTGCAGTCGAAATTCGTGTAGAGCCACAGTCGCGAGCCGATCGGGCGGTCGGCGTCAGCAGGCGCGGGAGCGACGCCGCACCGGAAAACCCAGCGATAGCTGCCTGCGTCAGTCGAAGTATCGACCAGATTGTTATGGGTGAAGCGGCACCAGATCTCGAGGTCGTCGCCAAGGCTCGCTTGGTTGCTGATCACGGCGATGAGATCGCCCGGGCGGGCACGGCGCAGCGCGGCAATCAGCTCCTGCAGCAGGCCGGAGGCGAACGTCTTGGTGCCGGCATCGATCTCTACATCCGCTTTCATTGCGTCAGATCATACCCTGGCCTCGCCGAATCTAAAATGGTTCACGCGAATGCGCTTTGACAGTGTGGAATAATGTTGATATCAACGTAATACCTGCTTCTATCTTGGGTTCAATCTCGGCGGCCGCGTCATCGGTCGTCCTCAAACCGCAACGGGTTTGCAACCATGCCGAAATTCGAAGGCCGCTTCGTCTGGTACGAGCTGATGACGACCGATACGGAGGCCGCCAAGGCCTTTTATGGCAAGGTGATCGGCTGGGGCGCGCAGGATGCGCAAGTTCCCGGCGTGAGCTACACGCTCTTCACCGTCGAGGGAACGCCGGTTGCCGGGCTGATGCAACAGCCGGAGGAGGTGCGCAAGCGCGGAGCGCCGCCGAGCTGGCTCGGCTATGTCGGCGTCGCCAATGTCGACGCCGCCGCCGCGAAAGTGGCGCGGCTCGGCGGGACGGTGCATGTCCCGCCGAGCGACATTCCGAATGTCGGCCGCTTTGCCGTCGTG
>JASHUO010000105.1 GCA_030039975.1 Alphaproteobacteria bacterium | reverse complement strand
GGCGCGGATCCACCACATCGCGTAGGTCGCGAAGCGGAAGCCGCGATCGGGATCGAATTTCTCGGCCGCCTGCATCAAGCCGACATTGCCCTCGGCGACGAGATCGGCGAGCGGCAGGCCATAGCCGGTAAAGCCGCGCGCGATCTTCACGACCAGGCGCAGATGGCTGCCGACGAGCTGCTTCAGGGCTTCGCGGTCGCCGTCGCGCCAGGCGCGCGCCAGCTCCTGCTCGCGCTCGGGGCTGAGCATCGGAAAGCGCTTCGCCTCTTCGACGAAGCGGACGAGGGTGGTGTCGAGCTTGTGGTTCATCTCCGGTCTCCCTTTCCTCTCTGCCTTTCGCACAAGACCGCACTGCGGCTGCTGGCTCCCCACGCGGGTCCGGCTCGGTAGTCGGTTGCGGGTTGGGATCAGAGGGGCCGCCATTCCCTCGGCGGCGTCTGAAATTTGGGCCCGTTCGGGCGCGTTTTCAAGGACTAGATTGGTCCTAATTCTCGGTATGCCAGCCATGCGCGACCATGCATCGACCGCCCGCCAGGGAGTTAAGGCCTTGATTAGAAAGGCTCGAAGGGGTGGGCACGCGCCGACAGGGCGGCGGCAGGCCCTTGGCGCCGCCACCACCTCGCGGTGTTGTGATCGCCCGTGATGGCCGGAAAGCTAGCCCTCGAAGCCCTTGAGGCCGGGGTCGAGGGCGACGCCGAAGCTGTTGAGCGCCATGGCCAGGAGGGTGTAGCCGCCGACGGTGAAGACGAGGTCCATGATCTCGCTGTCGCCGAAGCGCTGCCGGAGGGCGGCCCAGTTCGCCTCGCCGAGGCAGGCATCCTCACAAAGCTCATCGGCGGCCCGCAGCAGCACGGCGTCCTCCGCCGTCCATCCCGCCGCATCGGGACCCGCGGCTACCCGCGCGATCTCGGCGTCGCTCAAACCCTCGCGCCGGGCGATCTCGACATGCTGGCCCCATTCATATTCGCTGCGCGCGAGCCAGGCGACGCGCAGGATCAGCAGCTCGCGCAGGCGCGGCGCAAGGCTCGACTTGAACAGCAAATGGTTGGCGAAAGGCAGCCAGCGCTTCAGCAGCTTCGGATGGTGCGCCAAGGTCGCGAAGATGTTGTAGACGCGATCCCCGCGGCGGAGCGGCGCCAGAATCTCGCGCTGCTCCGCGCTCAGCTCGCTGCCGCCCAGCGGCGCCAGCCGCGGTTTGCCCGGTCGCATGGTCCCTCCTATCGTGCCAATCTCGCCTTGATTACCGCAATTCCCGACTCGGCAGCACCCCCCACCCAACTTGGCGCCGACGCTAGCCCGAACGGTGCGGCTCCCGTGATTGCTGCATAGGCGCCTGCGAAGAAGCTGTCAGCGCTCAGCCGTCAGCTATCGGCTATCAATCGTGTTTGCGATCGTGCGAAAGACCGGGCGCGTCGGCGGACGAGATTCGATAGACTGATTGCGCCACTTCGCGGAGAGGTCCCCGATGCCGGCCGAAGCGAAACGCCCGCGTGTGATCATCGTGGGTGCCGGCTTCGGCGGCATTACCGCAGCGCGCGCATTGGCCGGGCATGGCCTCGATATTCTGTTGATCGACCGCACCAACCATCATCTGTTCCAGCCGCTGCTCTATCAGACCGCGACCGCGGCCCTGGCGCCATCCGACATCGCCAGCCCGATCCGCGTGATCCTGCGTCGCGATCGCGAAACCACCGTCATCATGGGCGATGTCACCGGCGTCGATGCGGCGCGGCGCGTGGTTGCGGTCAAGGACACCGGAGAGTTCGGTTACGACTATCTCATCCTGGCCACCGGCGCCGATTACAGCTGGTTCGGTCACGACGAATGGGCGAGATACGCGACGTCGCTGAAGACCCTCGATGATGCGGGCACGATCCGGCGGCGCTTGCTGAGCGCCTTTGAATGGGCGGAGAGCCTGAACGAGCCCAAGGAGATTGCCCGGCTGCTGACCTTCATCGTGGTCGGCGGCGGCCCGACCGGCGTCGAGCTGTCCGGCTCGATCGCAGAGTTGGCACGCTCGACCCTGGCGCGGGACTTTCGCCGTATCCGGCCCGGGGCGGCCAGGATCGTCCTGTGCGAAGCGGGGCCGCGTCTGCTTGCGGCCTTTCCGCCTCGCCTGTCGGATTACACGGCGCGCGCCCTCGCCTCTCTCGGCGTCGAGGTACGCCTCGGCGCCGCGGTCGAGCACATCGATGCGCGCGGGGTCTCGGTGGCCGGCCAGCGGATCGAAAGCGCGAATGTATTCTGGTGCGCAGGCACGGAGGCGCGTCCCGCCGCCGCCTGGATCGGCGTCGATGCCGCGCATAACGGCGCGGTCAAGGTTCGTCCGGATTGTTCTGTCCCCGGGCATGATGAGATCTTCGCCCTCGGCGATGTCGCCAGCCTCGCCGACCGCGATGGAAAGCTCCTCCCCGGACTCGCCGCTGTCGCCGTGCAGCACGGCAGATACGTGGCCAAGGTGATTCTCTGCCGCGTGGCGGGGCGTCCCCCGCCTCCGCCTTTCCGCTATCGCAACCTCGGCACGCTTGCGGTGATCGGCCGCTCCCGTGCGGTCGCCGATTTCGGCCGCCTTCAGCTGCGCGGGTTTCCCGCCTGGCTGCTATGGTCGCTCGTTCACTTGTTTCTGCTGGCCGGCTATCGCAACCGGATGGTGGTCTATCTGAACTGGTCCTGGGCCTGGTTCACCTATGGCAGGGGCGCACGACTGATCACCGGCGCTTCGCACGGCGCCGAACCGACAACAGCGGCCTGACCAAATCGGCGACGATTTCGGAGGTTGCGACAAGAATCCATGAATATCTTTCATAGGTCTATGCCGGATCTGCCGACTAATCGTCCGCCGCGGCGCCTCATAGATTCCGTTCATCCCAATGCCGGCCATTGTGGAGACAAGGACGGCGCTGAGCGCCGCGCGTTTTTTGGCGCCGAAGGAGAAAGCGATGCCTCATATCATCGTCAAGCTGTACGCGGGCAGATCAGAGCAGCAAAAAACTCGACTCGCCGAGGAGATATCGAAAGCCGTCATGACCGTTCTCAGGCTTGACGCAGATTCGATCTCAGTCGCTATCGAAGATGTCACGCCGAAGGATTGGGCGGACAAGGTTTACAAGCCCGACATACTCGGCAGCCATGGAAAGCTATACAAGAAGCCGGGATACAGCCCGCCGACCTAATCAGGGTCCCTAACC
>JASHUO010000104.1 GCA_030039975.1 Alphaproteobacteria bacterium | reverse complement strand
CTACGCGTTGAAGGACGCGGCGCAGGCGCATCGCGACCTGCAATCGCGCAAGACCACGGGCTCGACGGTGTTTACGGTCTAAAGAAGAAGCTGTCAGCTGTCACCCGTCAGCTTTCTCGGCCACACAAAAGATGAAAACCCTCCCCCCTTGAGGGGGAGGGAAGGGAGGGGGGTTGACGCTAGTCCGCTCTGTGCGGCTCTCGCGGTTGCTACGCAACCGCTGACGCCGCCTCTGACGAATGCGCTTCGCGCGTTCGCTAGGTATTCATCGCCTCGAAGAAATCGCTGTTGTTCTTCGATTCCTTGAGCTTGCTGATGAGGAACTCGAGCCCGTCCATCGGGCCCATCGGCATCAGCACGCGGCGCAGCACCCACATCTTCGACAGCACGCCCTTGTCGACCAGCAGCTCTTCCTTGCGCGTGCCCGACTTGGTGATGTCGACCGCCGGGAAGACGCGCTTGTCGGCAACTTTGCGGTCGAGCACGATTTCGGAATTGCCGGTGCCCTTGAATTCTTCGAAGATCACCTCGTCCATGCGCGAGCCGGTATCGATGAGCGCCGTGGCGATGATGGTCAACGAGCCGCCTTCCTCGATGTTGCGCGCCGCACCGAAGAAGCGCTTCGGCCGCTGCAGCGCATTGGCATCGACGCCGCCGGTGAGCACCTTGCCCGAGGACGGCACGACGGTGTTGTAGGCACGCGCGAGACGCGTGATCGAATCGAGCAGGATCACCACATCGCGCTTGTGCTCGACGAGGCGCTTCGCCTTCTCGATCACCATCTCCGCCACCTGCACGTGGCGTACCGCCGGCTCGTCGAAGGTCGAGCTCACCACCTCGCCCTTCACCGTCCGCGCCATGTCGGTCACCTCTTCCGGCCGCTCATCGATGAGCAGCACCAGCAGATAGACGTCGGGATGATTGGCGGCGATGGCATGGGCGATGTTCTGCAACATCACCGTCTTGCCGGTGCGCGGCGGCGAGACGATGAGCGCGCGCTGTCCCTTGCCGAGCGGCGTGATCAGGTCGATGACGCGGGTGGTGAGATCCTTCTTGGTGGGATCGTCGATCTCGAGCTTGATCTTCTCTTCGGGGTAGAGCGGCGTCAGATTGTCGAAGTTGATGCGGTGCCGCAGCCGCTCGGGATCGTCGAAATTGATCTGGTTGACCTTGAGCAGCGCGAAATAGCGCTCGCCATCCTTGGGCGAGCGGATCTGGCCTTCGACGGTATCGCCGGTCCGGAGGCCGAAGCGCCGCACCTGGCTCGGGCTCACATAGATGTCGTCGGGGCCCGGGAGATAGTTGGCCTCAGGCGAGCGCAGGAAGCCGAAGCCGTCCTGCAACACCTCGAGCACGCCGTCGCCGTAGATCGCCTGGTCATTGTCGGCGAGCGTCTTCAGAATCGCGAACATCATGTCCTGCTTCCTGAGCGAGGACGCGTTCTCGATCTGCAGCTCCTCGGCGAAATGGAGCAGCTCGGCGGGAGATTTGCGCTTGAGTTCTTGTAGGTTCATGGGGGTATGGTGGGCCTGAAGGCTGGAAAAAGGCAGGGGACCGGAGGGAGAGCGCCCGCAGAAGCCGCGGGACTTCTATCGGAAAGGACGTTCGTCCTTTTGCGCGCGACCGAACGGGCGGAGTTCCGGATGACTGGTGGAAAACGGGAGACGCCGCGATCGGGCTTTTCCACCCTTAGCGAAAAGCGCTCCAAGAGTCAAATGGCTTTCAGTGGAGCTTCGTGCAAGAGGCGATCGCTGCTGCATCTGCGAAAGGCCGGTTTTTCTCGCCGGCGCAGCTTTCTTCGGGACGGCCTGTCGCCGGGGCGCGAGCCTCCGCCGGTATAGCGACGTTCGGTGCCGCTCTGCTTCGCGCCCGAGCACCAATTGCGTTTGGTTGCAACGAGATGCGCGTTTTACAATAGGCTTCCTTTCCCCGGTGCGGCGCATAATATTGCCGGCCAGAAACGGGAGGGAGGCGATGGCGCGGAGACGATCGGTCTTGGCGGTGGCGGTGCTGGCGCTGCTCGGCGGGAGGCCCGGAATATCCGCGGCACAGACCCCCGCGACGCTCACGATCTTCGCCGCCGGGACGTTGGCAGTGCCCTTCGCCGCGGTGAATACCGCCTTCGAGAGCAAGAACCCGGGCATCCATGTCGAGGCCGAGTTCGGCGGCAGCGTCAAGATGGCGCGCCAGATCACGGACCTCCACCGCCCCGCCGATATTCTCGCCGTCGCCGATTACAGCGTCATCCCGCAATACCTGTTCGGCGGCGAGGGCAAGGCTGCCTATGCCAGCTGGTATGTGGGCTTCGCGCGCAACGCCATCACCTTCGTCTATACCGACAAGAGCAAATTCGCCGACGAGGTCACGCCGCAGAACTGGTACGAGGTCCTCGCCCGCCCGGGCGTCGAAATCGGCCGCTCCAATCCCGACACCGATCCTTCCGGCTACCAGACGCTGCAAATGCTGGAGCTGGCCGCGAAGCTCTACGGGCGACCGCAGCTCCGGGCGGAGATCCTCGCCAACGCGCCGGAAGCCAATATGCGCGACACGGAAACCTCGCTGATCTCGGCGCTGCAGCTTGGCCAGCTCGACTATCTCGCCATCTACCGCTCGGATGCGCTGCAACATCAGTTGCGCTATATCCCGATGCCGCCGCAGATTGATCTCAGCGATCCCGCCCGCGCCGCCGATTATGCGAAGGGCTTCGCCCAGACCCGCAACGGTTCGATCGCCGGACGGCCGATCATCTATGCCCTCACCATTCCCTCGGTCGCGACTGAGGCGTCCTGGGCTGAGCGCTACATCACTTTCCTGCTTGGCCCCGACGGACAGCAGATCCTGGCCGAGAACGGCTTCGCCACCGTCCATCCGGCGCTCGCGGTGGCGCCCGACGCGATGCCGGCATCGCTGCGGCCACTGGTAGCGCCCTGGCCGCCGGCGTGACCGCGATCGCGCTGCGCCGCTCCGCGCGGCCGCCGGCGCAGTCGCTGAGCCTCGTTTTCGTCTTCTCGCTCTGTGGCGGCGTCCTGCTCGCCTTCATTCTTTTGCCTCTCTTGCGGCTCGCCGCAAGCCAAAGCGCCGGCTCTCTCGCCCACATTGCCGCCCTGGCAGATATGCGCCAGGCGATCGCGCTCAGCCTCGAGGCGGCACTCATCACCGCGCTGCTTGCCGCGCTTCTGGGCGTACCTCTGGCCTATCTCCTCGCCCGCTCCCGCTTTCGCGGGCGCGCCGTCGTCGCGGCCATCATCGACCTGCCGCTCG
>JASHUO010000103.1 GCA_030039975.1 Alphaproteobacteria bacterium | reverse complement strand
GATCAGCGCCTGACCCCGCTGGGACGGCGCATCGGCTGCATTGGCTCGGCACGGGAGCAGGCTTTTACCCGGAAGCGCGCTGCGCTCGATCAGGGAAGGGCGCTTCTGAGCCAGAAGGCCATGACTCCCTCGGCGCTGCGGGCGCGTGGGGTTTCGGTCAACGCCGATGGCGTGCCGCGCAGTGCCGCCGAGCTTCTGGGCTATCCCGGCATGGATCTGGCGCAGCTGGCGCGGCTATGGCCGGAGCTGGCTTCGATTCCGGCGGAAATCGCCGAGCAGCTCGAGATCGATGCGCGCTATGCCGGGTATATCGAACGCCAGGAAGCGGATATCCGAGCCTTCCGTCGCGACGAGGCGCTAAGGCTGCCGCGCGATCTCGATTACGACGCGGTCGGCAGCCTGTCGGCCGAGATTCGCGGGAAGCTGCGCGCGGCTCAGCCCGAAACGCTGGGGGCGGCGGCGCGGGTATCCGGGGTTACGCCGGCGGCGCTGGTGGCGCTGTTGCGCTATGTCCGGCGCGACCGCGTGGTGATCAGCGCATGAGCCGAAGCCGCACACCCCTTGGGATGGGGGGCTTTGCCAAACTGACCAATGTTTCACGTGAAACACTAGACCGGCTCGCCAAATATGTGGAGTTACTGACCTCTTGGAACCGGCGCATTAACCTTGTCGGGCGCGACACGATCGGCGATGTCTGGCGACGACATATCCTGGATTCGGCCCAGCTCTTTCCGCTGGTTCCGCGCGAGGCGCGGAGTCTTGTCGATCTCGGCAGCGGCGCCGGCTTGCCCGGCCTTGTCCTGGCGATCATGGGCGTGCCCGAGGTGCATCTGATCGAATCGGACGGAAAGAAGGCGGTTTTCCTGCGCGAGGCGCTGCGGGTTACCGGTGCGCGGGCAATCGTCCATGCACAGCGAATCGACCGCGTTTCGGGCTTCGCTGCGGACATCGTCACAGCGCGAGCCCTGGCGCCGCTGCCAGAGCTCCTGGCGATTTCCGAGCGATTTCTAGGGCGATCCACAATTTGTCTCTTCCTCAAGGGTCGCATGGTTGACGAGGAATTGACCGATGCGGCGAAAGCATGGCATATCCGGGTCGACCGCCAGCCCAGCCTGACCGACCCGTCCGGCTGCATCTTGCGTCTGGAGGCTATCGCCCGTGACCCTCGCGCCGGTTCCTTTCGAACTGCCACCCCCTGAGGGGGAGGCAGGCTCGCCTCGCATTATCGCCATCGCCAACCAGAAGGGCGGGGTCGGCAAGACGACGACCGCCATCAATTTGGCGACGGCGTTGGCAGCGGTGGAAAAGAAAGTCCTGTTGCTGGATTTGGATCCGCAGGGGAATGCCAGCACCGGGCTGGGCATTCCACGGCAGTCACGCGCTGTCACTTCTTACCAGGTGCTGATCGGCGATCAGGAGGTGGCCACGGCGATTGTGCCGACCAAAGTGCCGCACCTGTCGATCGTCCCGGCTTCGGTCGATCTTTCCGGTGCCGAAATAGAATTGGTCGCTGCGGATCGGCGCGAATATCGCCTGCGCGACGCGCTCGCCGGCAAAACGCTTCGTTACGATTACGTATTGATCGACTGTCCGCCGTCGCTCGGGTTGCTCACGCTCAATGCGCTGGTGGCGGCACAAGCCGTGCTAGTCCCGCTTCAGTGCGAATTCTATGCGCTGGAAGGGCTTAGCCATCTCATCCGCACCATCGAACGCGTTAAACGACATCTTAACCCGGCGCTTGAGATTCAGGGTGTCGTGCTGACCATGTTCGACAAACGCAACAATTTGAGCGATCTCGTCGCCGCCGATGTGCGCGGCCATTTCGGCGACAAGGTCTACGAGACGGTGATCCCGCGCAATGTCCGGATCTCCGAGGCGCCGTCCCATGGCAAGCCGGTCCTGCTCTATGATTTCCGCTGTCCCGGCGCTCAGGCCTATGTGCACCTGGCGGGCGAGGTGCTGCGGCGCGAACGGTTGCGGCTCTCGGCGGCATGATCGAGGACCCGCGTCGCCGCGGTCTCGGCCGCGGGCTCTCTGCGCTGCTCGGTGAGGAAGGCGGGGAGGGGGCGCCCGCCGAGGCGCCGCGGGCGACGCGAGCGCTGCCGGTCGAGCTGCTCCACCCCGGCCGCTACCAGCCGCGGCGCTATTTCGATGCGGAAAGCCAGCAGGCGCTGGTCGAGTCGATCAAGGTGCAGGGCATACTGCAACCGCTGCTGGTGCGGCGCCATCCCGACATCGAAGGACATTATGAGATCGTCGCCGGTGAGCGGCGCTGGCGCGCGGCGCAAGCGGCGCAGCTCCATGAGGTGCCGGTGTTGCTGCGCGAGCTCGGCGATCGCGAGGCGCTCGAGATCGCGCTGGTCGAGAATGTCCAGCGCCAGGACCTCAATCCGCTCGAGGAGGCCGAGGGTTATCGCCGGTTGCTCGAAGAGTTTCGCCACACCCAGGAAGATCTGGCCCGCGTCGTCGGCAAGAGCCGCAGCCATATCACGAATATGATGCGGCTGCTGACCTTGCCGGAGGAGGTGCGCGAGCTGGTGAGCACGGGGGCGATCAGCGCCGGGCATGCGCGGGCGCTGATCGGGCTCGAGAACGCGACCGACCTCGCGCACAAGATCGTGGCGCAGGGCATGAGCGTGCGCCAGGTCGAGCGGCTGGCGCAGGCGGAAGCGCGGCAAAAGGAAAAGCTCGAGAAGCCGGCGAGCCTCGCCGGCGCGCGTGATGCCGACACGGCCGCCCTGGAGCGCGAGCTGACGCAGCTTTTGGGCCTCAAAGTGCAGATCGTCTTCAACGGCCAGGGCGGCATTCTCAGCATCCACTACAAAACGCTCGATCAGCTCGACGACGTGCTGCGCCGTTTGAACAACTTGCCGTTGCGCTGAGAAGTTTTCAGTCGTGAGTTCTCAGTCGTCAGTAACTGTTAGTTAGCTGACAACTGAAAACTGACGACTGAGAACTTTCGCGAAGCATCCCCGAATCGGCTAGGCCTCTTGCGAAATTCCCTCTCCGCGGCATTCTGCTCGACTCGCGCTCGGCATGTTCATAATTTGTTCCGATGCGACACTGGATCGGGCCGATCGAGACATTGTCGGATGTCTGCCGGGCGCAGCGGCTGCTTTGGGTCTTCTGTCTCAATTGCGGCCATGGCGAGCGTTTCGACCCGCGCAACCTGATGGCGCTCATGGGCGAGCGCAGCCTCCGGGAGCTGCAAGCGAAATTCAAATGCCGCCGCTGCACCCATCGCCGCGCCCATGTCGTACCCAACGACCAGCCCTGGCCGGGACGTGATTGAGCAAAAGTGACTCGAGACCTCTGATTGAGCGGCGCCCTCAGTCGAGGCTTGCGGCGATGCGCTTGGGCGCGGTGAGGCGATAGCTGCGCTTCACCACGACGGCTACCTCGGCCCAATCGACGCCGCGGTCGAGCCACATGCCGATCCAGCCTTTGTGACCGACATAGGGCGGCACGAAGAAACGCTTGGGATCGGCCTCGACGAGATGCGTCTGATTTCCCGGCGGCGCCTTGCACCATAGCGCCGGCCGTCCGTCGCCATCGCCGGCGATGTGCATGGTGAAAATCTTGCCGCGGACGCGAAAGGTCTTCTCTTCCCAGGTCTCGCGCTCCTCGGCCTCGGGCAGCGCGAGACAGATGCGGCGCAGCTTCTCGAGATCGCGCTTTGCCATCGGTGCGCTTTGCTCACCGTCGCGCCGCTTCGCCCGCGCGCCGCGCGATGCGCAGCAGCACGTCGCGACAGATCGCGTCGGGCGGTGGCCCGCTGCGCTTGGCGCTGAGCTCGGCTTGCAGCAGCAGCTCCAGCGCCTGCCGCGCGCGGCGCTCGGGCCAGAGCCGCAGCTGCCGGCGGATACGGTCCTGCAGCTTGAAGAAGAGCGGTGGCCGCAGGCTGCGCAGCGCTTCTTCCTCGCTCATGCCGTCCTCGATGCGTGCCTGCGTCAGATGCAGGCGTTGGAAATGCCGCATCAGCGCGCGCAGCACGCTGACGGGCATCTCGCCTTCCTGCAAGGCGCGCGTCAGCGCGCGCTCCAGCGCCGGCGCGTCGCCTTCGGCGGCGGCGAAGACGACATCGTCGAGATCGAGTTGCGCGCTGTCGCCGACCGAGTCCATCGCCTCGGCCAGCGTGACCTTGCCCTTGTCGCCGACATAGAGTGCGAGCTTTTCGATCTCGCCGCGGCTCAGCAGTCGGTCGCCGCCGAGATGCTGCGCGAGATAAGCCAACGCCTCGCCCGAGATCTCGATACCGCGCGCGCCGAGCACCTCACGCACCAACTCCTCGAGCGCACGCCGGTCGTCGCTGTAGCAGGCGATGGCGGCGGCGTTTTGCGCGCCCTCGAAGGCACGTCTGAGGCTCGAGCGCTGGGCGAGCTCGCCTGCCTCGACGACAGTGACGCTGTCGCCCGGCGGCGGGTCGTCGAGAAAGCGCTGGAACAGCGCACCGACACCGTCGCCAGCATCGCGCACACGCACCAGCCGCCGACCGCCCGAAAGCGACAGCGCCGCCGCCTCGTCGTGCAGCCGCGCCGGGTCGGCCGCGACAGCGGCAGCGGCAAGGTCGGCAATGCGAAAAGCGTCCTTGCGATCGGGCACGATCGCGGCGGCGAGACGGTCGGCGCGCTCGCGCACCAAGCCGGCATCGGGGCCGTAGAAGAGCGCCGCGCGGATCGCGGCGTCGGGCTTGGCGAGGAAAGCCGAAAGACGCGCCGGCGGCAGCTTCACGGGCGAAGCTCCCCGGCGCTCAACTCTTGACGGGCGCCGTTGGGCGATTGCGCAAGAAAAGCCCCAGGCGCAAGCTGATCTGGTCCGTGAGGTCGCGCACGGTGCGCGTGCGCGCATCGTCCTCGGCGACAGTGGTGGCATAGCCATCCTCGAGGATGTCGAAGGCGCTGTTCGACTGCATGCGCGACGTATAGATCTGGCGATTGGTCTTGACGTCGACCAAAGTGAGCGTGCCATTGGCATTGATGCGGCCGCGCGTTGAGGTGGCGTCGCGCTGGATGCCGAGATCGATGCGCTGGACCTGGACCGCGATATCAAGGCGATAGAGCGGCTTGACGGTGAGCCCTTCGGGATTGAGCGCCTCGCGCAGCGCCAGCTCGAGCTGCTGCCCATAACGATCGGGAATCGGCGAGACGATGATGCTGGCGAGTTGCGGGTTCACTTGCCGCTGTACCGCCTCGCTGTACATCGGATGAAAACCGCAGGCGGCGAGCGGCAACAGCGCCAGCGCCAGCAGGCTCCGGCGGGGCCAGCGGTGTTGGAATGAGGCGCTACACCACGACATTTACGATCCGGTTTGGCACAACGATGATCTTGCGCGGTCTCTTGCCGTCGATCGCGCGTTGCACCGGCGGCTGCGCCAGCGCGGCCGCCTCGGCTTCGGCCTCGGCGCTGTCGCGCGGCAGCTCGATGGTGGCGCGCAGCTTGCCGTTGACCTGCACTGCGATGGTGACGGAGTCTTCGAGGACCAGCGCCGGATCGGCTTCCGGCCAAGCTTCCTCGGCGAGGAGACGGTCATGCCCGAGCGCCTGCCACAGCTCTTCGGCGAGATGCGGCATCATCGGCCCGATCAGTCTTACCGCGACTTCCAATCCCTCGCGCATCACGGCGCCGGCACCCGGGCCGTCGCTCATCTCTTCGAGCAAATTGGTGAGCTCGCGGATGCGCGCGACCGCGCTGTTGAAACGGAATTTCTCGATATGGTCGGTGACTGCCGCGACCGCGCGGTGAGTCGCGCGGCGCGCTTTGTCGGCGGCCGGCGCAAGCGTCTGCGGCATCGCCGTGCCTCGTGGTGCCAGCGGCACCGGCGGCTCCGTGACCAGGCGATGGAGCCGGTTGAGATAGCGCCAAGCGCCTTCGATGCCGGCATCGGTCCATTCGAGATCGCGCTCCGGCGGACTGTCGGAGAGCAGGTAGAGCCGCGCCGTATCGGCGCCGTATTCCTCGACGATCGCCTCGAGCCCGACGACGTTCTTTTTCGACTTGCTCATCTTCTCCGTGCGCCCGACGGTCACCGTGCCGCCCTGCGCGTCGACGAGCGCGCCGCTCTCATCGTGCCGGATCTCTTCGGGAAAGAGCCACTGGCCGGCTTGGTCCTGATAGGTCTCGTGACACACCATGCCCTGTGTGAAGAGGCCGGCGAAGGGTTCCTTGATGTCGAGATAGCCGCAATCCCGCAGCGCGCGGCTGAAGAAGCGCGAATAGAGCAAATGCAGCACGGCGTGCTCGATGCCGCCGATATACTGATCGACCGGCATCCAGTAATCGACGTCGCGGCGCTCGAAGGCCCGCTCCGCGCGCGGCGAGCAGAAACGGTCGAAATACCACGAGCTCTCGACGAAGGTGTCGAAGGTGTCGGTCTCGCGCTCGGCCTTGCCGCCGCAAGTGGGGCAGGTCGTGTACTTCCAGGTCGGATGATGATCGAGCGGATTTCCCGGCTTGTCGAAACTGACATCGTAGGGGAGCTCGACCGGCAGATCCTTTTCCGGCACCGGCACGATGCCGCATTTGCCGCAATGGATCACCGGGATCGAACAGCCCCAATAGCGCTGGCGCGACACGCCCCAATCGCGCAGCCGATACTCAATGGTGCCTTGCCCGGCGCCGCGCTGCTCCAGGCGCTCGATCACCCGGCGCTTTGCCTGCGGCACGGCAAGGCCATCGAGAAAATCGGAATTGAAGATCGTCCCGTCCTCGGTATAGGCCTCGCTGCCGATCGCAAAGCGCGCGGGATCCGCGCCTGGCGGCAGCACCACCGGCTTCACCGGCAGCGCATATTTGCGCGCAAATTCGAGATCGCGCTGATCATGCGCAGGACAGCCGAAGATGGCGCCGCTGCCGTATTCCATCAGCACGAAATTGGCGACGTAAAGCGGCAGCTCCCAACCCTCGACCAGCGGATGCAGCACCCTGACGCCGGTATCGAAGCCTTTCTTCTCCGCCGCCTCCAGCACCGCCTCGCTGGTGCCCATCCGGTTGCATTCGGCGATAAACTCGGCGAGAGCGGCATTGCCCTGGGCGAGCTCGGCGGCAAGCGGATGATTGGGCGAGAGCGCACAGAACGACGCGCCGAACAGCGTGTCGGGGCGCGTGGTGAAGATCTCGAGCCGCGCGTTGCGGCCCTTCACCTCGAAGAAGACGCGCGCGCCTTCCGAGCGTCCGATCCAGTTCTCCTGCATGATGCGGACACGCTCGGGCCAGCGCTCCAGCGTCTTCAGCGAGTCCAGGAGATCGTCGGCATAGCGCGTGATGCGCAGGAACCACTGCGCCAAACGGCGCTTCTCGACGAGCGCGCCCGAGCGCCAGCCGCGGCCGTCGATCACCTGCTCATTGGCGAGCACGGTGTTCTCGACCGGATCCCAATTGACCCAGGATTCGCGGCGATAGGCGAGATCGGCCGTGAGGAAGTCGAGGAACATTTTCTGCTCATGCCGGTAATAGCCGGGATGACAGGCGGCAATCTCGCGCGACCAGTCGTAAGAAATCCCCATACGCTTCAGTTGCTCGCGCATGGTGGCGATGTTGGCGTAGGTCCACTCGGCGGGATGGATCTTGCTGGCGATGGCTGCATTCTCCGCCGGCAGGCCGAAGGCGTCCCAGCCCATGGGATGAAGGACGTTGTAGCCCTGCGCGCGCTTGTAGCGCGCCACCATGTCGCCCATGGTGTAGTTGCGGACATGGCCGACATGCAGCTTGCCGGAGGGGTAGGGAAACATCTCCAGCACGTAGTATTTCGGCCGGCCCGGCTCTGTCTTCACCGTGAAGGTGCCGCGCTCGCGCCACACCTCCTGCCAACGCGCTTCTGCGTCTCTGAAATTATAGCGCGCCATCGCCTACTGACTGTCCCGTCCCGTCACTCTCGGCGTCAAACCCGCGCGGCACTTACTGCGTCGATGCCGTGCTGAGCCGCATCTGCCGCGCTCGCGTCAGGATGGCGTTCTCGATATCGACGCCGGTCTTGGGGTCGACCGGGGCTTCCGCCCATTGCCCGCCGCCGTCGCGGCGCTGATGGAACACAGTGCAGCGGACGCCATCGGCGCGCAGCTCGCGCCCGAGGATGAAGACGTTGACCTTGAAGCGCTCGTTTGGCGTTTCCGCCGGTGAGTACCAGTCGGTGATGATGACGCCACCGAACGGGTCGGCCGAGGCGAGCGGCA
>JASHUO010000102.1 GCA_030039975.1 Alphaproteobacteria bacterium | reverse complement strand
AAGGTGCTGCTGCTCGACGAGATCGCCGGCGGCCTCACCGAGGGCGAATGCCAGGTGCTGATCGCGACCATCAAGGAGATCCATGCGGCGGGCATGTCGATCATCTGGATCGAGCACATCGTCCATGCGCTGGTCGCGGTGGTGCAGCGACTGGTGGTGATCAATTTCGGCCGAATCATCGCCGAAGGCGAGCCCGCTGCCGTCATGGCCGATCCCGCCGTGCAGGAAATCTATCTTGGCATCGAGGCGGCATGAGCCTGCTCGAGATCCGCGGACTCACCGCCGCCTATGGCGATTTCCAGGCGCTTTACGGCATCGATCTCAAAGTCGAGGAAGGCGAGACCGTGGCGATCATCGGCGCCAACGGCGCCGGCAAGACGACGCTGCTGCGCGCAATCGCCGGTCTCTTGCGCACGCCGCCCGATTGCATCCGCTTCGACGGCGCGCCGATCGGCTCACTCGCGCCAAGCCGGATCGTGCGCCGCGGCATCGCCTTGGTGCCCGAGGGACGGCGTCTCTTCCCCTCGCTCACGGTCGAGGAGAATCTGCGCATGGGCGCGCAATCCGGTCGCGGCGGGCCCTGGACGCTGTCGCGCCTCTACGGCTTGTTTCCCGCGCTCGCCGCGCGTCGGCGCGCAGCGGCAACCGCGCTCTCCGGCGGCGAGCAGCAGATGGCCGCGATCGGCCGTGCGCTGATGGCCAATCCGCGGCTGCTGCTGTGCGACGAGATCAGCCTCGGTTTGGCGCCGCGGGTCATCCGCGACGTCTACGCCGCGCTTCCCGGTATCCGCGCCGAGGGAACGACGGTGCTGATCGTGGAGCAGGACACCAGTCGCGCGCTCGCCGAAGCCGACCGCGTCTACTGCCTGCAAGAGGGCCGGGTGACACTCGAAGGCGCGCCGGCCGCGCTGACGCGCGAGCGGATCAGGCTCGCCTATTTCGGTCTCTGACGGCAGCGCCCCATGGCATGGCTCAACATCATCGTGCAAGGCGCGCTGCTCGGCGGGCTCTACGCGCTCTTTGCCGCCGGCCTGTCGCTGATGTTCGGTGTCATGCGCCTCGTCAACATCGCGCATGGCGACCTCATCGTCCTGTCGGCCTATTGCGCGCTCGTCATCGTGCAGGCGACGGGCATGCATCCCTTGGCGAGCCTGGTTCTGGTTGTGCCGTTGATGTTCGCCTTCGGCTATGGGCTGCAGCGCGGCCTGCTCAATTTCACCCTCAGCGGCGGTATCCTGCCGCCGCTGCTGGTCACCTTCGGCCTGTCGGTGATCATCCAGAATGGGCTGCTCGAGGCCTTCAGCGCCGATAGCCGCCGGCTTCAGGCAGGGGCGCTCGAGACGGCGAGCCTCAGGCTCGGCGACCAGCTCGCCATCGGCTGGCTGCCCGCCATTGTCTTCATCGTCGCGGTTGCCGTCATTGCCCTGCTGGAGCAGCTGCTCTATCGCACCGCGCTCGGCCGCGCCTTCCGCGCGGTTTCCGACGATGCGGACACGGCGCAACTCTCCGGTGTCGAGATCCGCCACGTTTTTGCGCTCGCCACCGCGCTCGCCCTCGCCGTCGTCTCCCTCGCCGGCGTGCTGCTCGCGATCCGCACCAATTTCGATCCGAGCATCGGTCCCGCGCGGTTGCTCTATGCCTTCGAGGCAGTGATCATTGGCGGCCTTGGGAGCCTCTGGGGAACGCTGGCCGGCGGCGTCCTGCTCGGCATTGCGCAGTCGCTCGGCGCGGCGCTCGACCCGGGTTGGGAGATCCTTGCCGGCCACATCGTCTTCCTGCTCGTTCTCCTGCTGCGGCCGCGCGGCCTTTTTCCCAAGCAGGCCGAGTGATGCTCCGCACCGGCGCTTACCGCATCGACCGCTCCACCAGAGCCAGTCGTGTGGCGCTGGCGGTTGCCGCCGTAATCGTCGCGGCGCTGCTGAGCTTGCCGCTCTGGGGCGATAGCGGCGACATGCGGCTCGCGGTCGAGATCTTCTATTATCTTGCGCTGGCCCAGGCATGGAACCTGCTCGCCGGCTATACCGGCCTCGTTTCCGTTGGTCAGCAGGCTTATGTCGGCCTTGGCGGCTACGGTTTCTTCGCCCTCACCGTGCTGCTGGGCATTGCGCCGCTGCCGGCGATCGCTCTTGCCGGCATCGCTGCCGCCGTCATCGCGCTACCCACCGCTTTCGTCGTCTTTCGTCTGCGCGGCGCCTATTTTGCCATCGGCAGCTGGGTCGTCGGCGAGGTCTTCCGCCTCCTGCTGGCGCTGGTGAAGCCGCTCGGCGGTGGCACCGGCATGAGCCTTCCCGTCGCCGTCGTGCTGAGCCTTGCCCCGAGCCGCGCGGCACGCGACGTCGTCGTCTACTACCTCGGCCTTGCGCTTGGCGCGGGGGCGGTGTCGCTGGTCTTCCTTTGGCTGCGCTCGCGTCAGGGGCTGGCGCTGACGGCGATCCGCGACTCAGAGAGGGCGGCGGCGAGCGTCGGCGTCGACAATCGCCGCACCAAGCTCGCTGTCCATATCATCGCCGCCGGCATCGCCGGTCTGGTGGGCGCTCTCGCTTTTCTCGAGAAGCTGCGCATCTCCCCCGACGCCGCCTTCAGCGTCGGTGACTGGACGGCGAACGTCATCTTCATCGTCGTCATCGGTGGCATCGGCAGCATCGAAGGGCCGATCCTCGGCACCATCGTCTTCTTCGGGCTGCGCGCGCTGCTCGTGGATTACGGCGCTTGGTATCTCATTACGCTGGGTGCGCTTGCGGTCGCCGTCATGCTGCTGGCGCCGCAGGGCCTGTGGGGCCTTCTGGCGCGCGCTTTCGGCTGGCAATTCTTTCCCGTGCAACGCCGTCTGCGGCTGCTAGACTTGCGGCAAGCGCCGCCCAAGCCCTCTGAGGCTCCAATAGAGGCGGCCCACAGGGAGGATTGAAGATGCGCGTTTCCAGACGTCGCCTGCTCGCCGGTGCCGGCGCTTTGCCGCTGCTCGGTGCTCCCCTCGCACGCGCTGCCGCCGAGCCGCTCAAGATCCGCATGTCCTATGTCGTCGCCGGCGCCAACCTCGCGTCGATCCTCTTCGACAAGCCGGGGATCGCCGCCTATCAGGGGAAGAGCTATGAGATGGAGGCCATGCATTTCTCCGGCACGCCGGAGATGATCAGCGCGCTCGCCACCGGCGATCTCGACATCGCCACGCTCGCCTATTCCTCCTTCGCGCTGGCGATCGAGAACGCGAAGATGTCGGATCTCCGCATCATCGCCGACGAATTCCAGGACGGCGTCCCCGGCTACTATACCGACGAATACATGGTGCTGAAGGACAGTCCGATCAAATCCGTCGCCGATCTCAAGGGCAAGGTGGTCGCGACCAACGGCGCCGGCAGCGCGGTCGATATGTCCTTGCGGGCGATGTTGCGCAAGCACGGGCTCGACGACCGCAAGGACGTCACCTTCATCGAAATCGGCCTGCCCAACATGAAAGCGGTGCTGAGCGAGAAGAAGGCCGACCTCATCTGCGCCGTGACGCCGTTCTCGTGGGATCCGGGCCTGCGCGCGATGGCGCGCACGCTGTTTACGCAGAAGGACGCGGTCGACCGGACGCAGATGATCCTCTGGGCGGCGCGCGCCGGGTTTCTCGACAAGAACCGCGCGGCGCTGGCCGACTTCATGGAAGACGCGTTGCGCGCGCGGCGCTTCTATCTCGATCCCGCCAACCACGCCGAAGCGGTGGCGATCGTCTCGAAGGCCACCAAGCTGCCGCCGGAGCGTTTTGACAGCTGGCTCTTCACCAAGAAAGACTACTATCGCGATCCCAACGCGTTGCCCGATCTCGAAGCGCTGCAGGCCAACGTCAACCTGCAGCACAGCCTGGGATTCCTCGCCACCGCCTTCGATGTCGACAAATACGCCGCCCTCGACCTGGCGAAGGAGGCGGCAAAACGGGTCAAGTAGCGCAGTGCGGGTCCGGTGGCGATGCTTTTGATCGCCCTGCGGAAGGGTTTATGATGCGTCGGCAGGCCGGCTGCCCGCGCCACGCGCCAGGGGAGGGCTAAGGGTTGCTGCACCAGGATCAGGTGGAACAGGGCCGGAAGCTGCTGGCCTATCTCCAAGCCCGCACCACGGCCTTGGCCGATGGCGTCTATTGCAATCCGGTGCGCGACTACACCTGCCCCGAACAAGCCGCTCGCGAGCGCGACTTGTTCTTTCAGCGCGGGCCGCTCTGCATCGGGTTGAGCTGCCTCCTGCCGCATCCCGGCGATTTCCTCACCCATGACGACGCCGGGGTCCCGATCCTGCTGGTGCGGCAGGAAGACCGGACGCTGCGCGCCTTTCTCAATGTCTGCCGTCACCGCGGAGCGCGTCTGGCGGAGGGGCGGGGGGCCGCAGCGCGGGACTTCTCCTGCCCTTATCACGGCTGGTGCTACGCGCTCGACGGCGCCTTGCTGACGCGGCCGGACGAACTCTCCTTCGCCGAGATCGACAAAGCGTCGCGCGGCCTGCGCGCGCTGCCGCTGGTCGAGAAATACGGCATGGTCTGGGTCGGCCCGAAGCCAGGAACCGGCTTTGACATCGACCCGCTGCTTGCGGGGCTGGAGCGGGATCTCGCCGCCTATCATCTCGACTCCTACCATCACTACGAAACCCGGGTGCTGCGGCGGCGTATCAACTGGAAAGTCGCCGTCGACACTTTCCTCGAGCTCTATCACTTGAGCGTGCTGCACCCGCGCGCCGTCGGACC
>JASHUO010000101.1 GCA_030039975.1 Alphaproteobacteria bacterium | reverse complement strand
GCGGAAGGTCGGGAATCCCAGCGCCGCCATGCGCCGCTCATTGGACTTGACGCCCTGCACCAGCAGTCCGAAGCGCGAATTGATCAGCTGCCGGCTGAGAAGGAGCAGGACGAGAAGTACGGCGAGCACGACGTAATAGAGCGTGGCGGGATCGCCGAGATCGACCAGCCGGCCGAAATCGCTCGGCTGTGCGATGTTGAGCCCGTCATCGCCGCCATAGATGTTCAGGCTCTCGGCGAGGAAATAGAGCATCTGCGCAAAGGCGAGGGTGATCATGATGAAATAGACGCCGCTGGTGCGCAGCGAGACGGCGCCGATCATCGCCGCGGCCGCCGCCGAAGCGAGAATGGCGACGGCGAATTGCAACGGGCCGCTGGTGATGCCATAGAAGGCGAGAATGCCGACGGCATAGGCGCCGATGCCGAGATAGACGGCATGGCCGAAGCTCACCATTCCGCCATAGCCCAGGATCAGATCGAGGCTGAGCGCGGCGATGGCGAAGATCATGATTCGCGTCAGCAGCGTAACATAGAACGGCTCGCCGGCGGCCATGGCGATCGCCGGGCTGACGGCGAGCGCGGCGAGCGAGACCCCGATGACGAGACTCCGGCGGCCAACCGACACGGGTCAGCGTCCGCGCGGCGGAAACAGACCCTGCGGGCGGATGAGCAGGATCGCCGCCATCAGGATGTAGATCAGCATCGAGGCGAGGGCCGGGCCGGCATTGTCCGCCGTGGCATGGCTCATGAAGCTGGCGAGGAGCGGTCGCAGAAAGGCGCGTCCCATGGCATCGACGATGCCGACCAGCAGCGCGGCGACGAAGGCACCGCGCAGCGAACCGATGCCGCCGATGACAATGACGACGAAAGCCAGGATCAGCACGCTCTCGCCCATCCCGGACTCGACCGTGAAGATTGGCCCGGCCATCGCGCCGGCAAAGGCGGCGAGCGCCGCGCCCAAGGCGAAAACCAGCGTGTACAGCATGGTGACGTTGACGCCGAGCGCATCGACCATGGCGCGGTTGGAGGCGCCCGCGCGAATCAGCATGCCGATCCGCGTGCGCGCGATCAGCAGATGGAGCAGCAGCGCCACCGCCAGCCCGGCGCCGATCACCGCGAGGCGGTACGTCGGATAGGGGCTGCCGGAGAGCAGTTCGACATGGCCAGCGAGGAACGCCGGCACCTGCATGTAAAGCGCGGTTGCACCCCAGATCATGCGCACCAGCTCGTTGAAGAAAAGGATGAGGCCGAAGGTGGCGAGCACTTGATCGAGATGCTCGCGATCATAGAGGGTGCGGAAGACGACGATCTCGATCGCCGCGCCGAGCGCTACCGCGGCGGCGAGCGCCGCGAGCAGCGCGAGGAGAAAGGACCCGGAGGCGGCAAAGGTGGCGGCCGCGACATAGGCGCCCGCCATGTACAGCGAGCCATGGGCGAGATTGATCAGATTCATGATGCCGAAGATCAGCGTCAGCCCGGCGGCCATGAGGAAGAGCATGACGCCGAACTGCGCACCGTTCAGGAGCTGCTCGAGAACCGCCGTCATCGCCGCTGCACCAAGCGGCCCCGGGAGGGAGTTGCATCAGAATCCACGAACGCGTCCTTCGCATGGTGAGGACTGCGCGGGCAGCCCTCCGCCGAAGGCTACTTCATCTTGCATTCCGAGGCATAGGCATCGGCATGGTCGGCGAAGATCGTGCTCTGGATCTTGCGAACATACTCGCCGTCGGCGTCCTTGACGATCTTGAGCAGGTAGAAATTCTCGATCGGGAAGTGATTGGGCCCGTATTTGAAGGCGCCACGGACCGAGGGGAAATCCGCCTTGTCGATCGCCGCGATCATGCCCTGCTTGTCGGCGAGGTTGCCCTTCACCGCCTTCACCGCGGCATCGATCATGTTGATCGCGTCGAAGCTCTGGGCGGCGTAGTAGGACGGCATGTAGTGGTACTTGGCGCGAAACGCGGCGACGAATTGCTGGTTGCGCGGATTGTCGAGATCGGGCGACCAGAAGCTCACCTCGTAGTTTCCTGCCGCCGCGTCGCCGATCGCCGGCAGCGTGGTCTCGTCGACGGTGAAGGCTGAATAGAGCGGGATCTGGTCGCGCAGGCCGGACTGCGCGTATTGCTTGACGAACTGGATGCCCATGCCGCCGGGCAGGAAGATGAAGAGCGCCTTGGGCGCCGCCTGGCGGATCTGGCTGATCTCGACCTGGTAATCGGACTGGCCGGGTTTGGTGTAAACCTCGGCGGCGACCTTGCCTTTGAAGTAGCGCTTGAAGCCGTTGACCATGTCCCTGCCGGCGGCGTAGTCCGGCGCGATCAGATAGACATCGTTCATCTTCCGATCGTTCATGAACTTGCCCATCGCTTCGGGCGTCTGGTCGTTCTGCCAGGAGGCGGAGAAATAGTTGGGCGCGCACATCGCGCCGGCGAGCTCGTGCGGGCCGGCGTTTGCGCCGATCAAGATGACGCCCGAGCGGATGATCGGCTGATAGGAGGCGAGCAGCACGTTCGACCAGATGAAGCCGGTCATGAAATCGACCTTGTCACGCTGCAGCATCTCCTCGGAAATCTGGCGCCCGACATCGGGTTTGAACTGGTCGTCGCCGTAAACGATGGTCGCCGGAAGGCCGCCGATCTTGCCGCCGAGCATCTCGAGGGCCAGCGTGCTGGCATCCTTCATATGTTTGCCGATGACACCGGCGGGTCCGCTGAGCGTGGTGACGAAACCGATTTTGACGCTTTGCTCGGCAAAGGCCGGAGCGACCAGCAGGCTCAGCGCCGCCGCGGCAACAATGATGCCTTTCATCCCCTTCTCCCCCTGTCTCCGCCCCTCAAGCGAGGGGCATTGTCTTTTCTGCACTATAGAGCAGGTACGCACGATGAGAAGCGATATGTTGCGTATCGCGTCACCGGCACGGCCGACTAGAACAAGTCGAAATACTCGCGTTGTTCCCAAGTGCTCACGGCGGAGGGATCGTCTCGAGTCTCGCCGCCGCTCCCCGCTTCGTAGCGCGCGATTTCCGCCTCCTTGATGCGGATGAAATAGTCTTCGACAAAGGTCTTGCCGAAGCCGGCGCGATAGCAGTCGTCGCACCGAAGCGCCGCGAGCGCCTCCGCGAGCGAGCGCGGCACGCTCGGTGCCGCCGCTTCGTATGGCGCGTCAGCAGGCACGCCGGGGTCGAGCCGCTTCTCGATGCCGTCCAGCCCGGCCAGGATTTGCGAGCCCAGGTAGAGATAAGGATTGGCCGCCGGTTCGCCGATGCGGTTCTCGACGCGATAGCTTCCCGGGTTGTCGGAAGCGCCGACGACACGAATCATCGCGCCGCGATTATCCTGGCCCCAGACGATCCGATCGGGCGCCAAGGTGAAGGGTTTGTAGCGCCGATAGCCGTTGATGGTCGGCGTCGCGAACGCGGCACTCGCCGCCGCATGGGCGAGCAGCCCCGCGACATACTGCAGGCCGAGCGGCGAAAGCGCCGTCGCACCATGCTCAGCCGGCGCAAACGCGTTCTCCTCGGTGCCACGCCGGCGCAGCGATTGATGGAGATGCCAGCCGCTGGAGCAGATATTCGGCAGCTGCGGGCGGCACATGAAGGTCGCATGATAGCCGTGCCGCCGGCAGACCTGTTTCACCGCGCTGCGCAGCAGGATCATCCCGTCAGCGGGCTCGAGATCGACCCCGGGGCGCAATGTCACCTCGCATTGGCTCGGCCCGAGCTCGACCTCGAACGACCGCAGCGGCAGATCCAGCGCCTCGAGATTCGCGCGGAGCCGCTCGAAGATTTCGTCGTACTGGTCGTAAAGCTGCTCGGCGAGGAGCTGATAGCCTCGGGTGATCAGGCTGACCTCCGGGGCTGCGCCGGGTTGACCGGCGTCGCCCGGCGACAAGCGCGGATTGTCGAGCTTGAAGACGTGGAACTCGACCTCCAGCCCGGCAACGTATTCGAAGCCCTTCTCGTGAAGCCGGTCGAGCACGCGCCGATAGAGCTGGCGCGTCGAAAACGGCACCGGCTCGCCATTGGCGAAGTAGAGATCGCACAACATCCAGCCGCTATGCGGCGCCCAGGGTAGAATCTTGAAGCTGCAGGGATCGGGGATCATCAGGATGTCCGCGGCGCCCTGCAGCGCCGGCACGCCGAGCCCGGCGCCCGGGGTGAAAACCGGGAACACGGACCGGCAGGACGTGTCCTTCGCCAGGAGCGAGGAAACGAAGCTGCAGCCGTTTCGGAGCGCGCCCTCGAGCTCGGCGGCGAGGATGGTTTTGCCCCGCAGCACGCCATGCTGGTCGACGGCGGAGAGCCGGATGACCCCCAGCGAGCGATCGCGCGCCTGACGCACGACCTCGACGGAGGCTGCCCGCTGCGCCTCGGTCCAGCAATCGTGGCGTGCGATGAAATCTGCCATCTGTCGCGCCGACACTCCTCAGCTTTCTCGTCGCGGGCATCGCCCGATGATCGCAGCGCCGCTCATGCCGCCTGGTTCGGTTCCTTGGCCCAGGGAGCGCCGCGCAGGCATTTCGCGTAGCTCTCGCGCCAATAGACTTCCCAGCCTCCGGCCGGCCCGATGCCGTCGACCGTCATCGGTCCGCGCAGCTGCTTCGCCGCGTCCGCATCAAGCACCATCGGCGGACGTCCACCGCGGGCAGCCTCGTCGATCGCCTGCAGCAGCAGGCGCCGATATTTGACAATGGCGATGTCGCTCTGTCCCAGGAACTCGCGGGTGCGGTCGTGGATCGGCCCCTGGGATTCGACGGCCCATTGGTCGTGAACGTTTATGTCCGCGCCCATGCCGGTAAAGGTGTGACGAGCCTGCTCTTCGGGATCGAAGCCGTAATCGTTCGTCTTGTTCCGCCGCGGCTTGTAATCGGGCAGCGCATAGAGCTCGAGGCGCGTGTCGCGCATCTCTTGCTTGTTCACCGGCGCGCCGAAGCTGGTGAAGATGGCATACCAGTAGGAGCTCACATCATCGACCGGCACGTGCCACTGGCTGATCGTCATATCGGCCGAGAGCGGGATGACGAACGCCTGGGGGAAGACGAGATGGGTTACCCGGATATGCGCCTTGGCCGCGTCGATCGCGCGGCGGGTGCAGATCTGCAGCCCATACTCGGTCAATGCCGTCTCGATCGTCGGACGCGTGTAGTCGCGCATCACTTTGGTGATCGGCGTGTCGGAATCGACCGAGTTAGCACGGAACGGCCGGCCGTAATTGGCGGCTGGATCCGCATCGTCGAAGAAGCGATGGAGGAACGACGTATGCGCCGGGTCGATGCCGATCTCGAGAACCTGCAGCCAATTACAGTCAACATAGCCTTTGAAGGCGAAAGTGTAAGCGTCGGGCGCAACGAAGCAGTCGAAATCGGGAAAAGCGGGCGGCTCGCCCGGACCGAGATAGGCGAAGACGATCCCGCCGCGCTCGACGACCGGATAGGCGCGTTGGCGAACGCGCTGACAGAATCTCGGTTCGGGCTCGGCCGGCGTCTCGAGGCACTTGCCCTCGACGTCATAGAGCCAGCCGTGAAACGCGCAGCGCAGCCCGCCATCCTCGCGCCGGCCGAAGGCGAGATCGGCACCGCGATGGGCGCAGTGGCGATCGAGCATTCCGTAGCGGCCGCGTTCGTCCTTGAAGAGCACGAAATCCTCGCCGAGCAGGCGGACCGGCTTCACCGGCCGGTTCCCGGCGAGCTCTTCGGCGAGCGCCGCCGGCTGCCAATAAAGGCGGAGCAACGCGCCGCCCGGCGTCCCGGACCCCACGCGCGTCAGGCGCTCGTTCGTCTCGGCGGTCAGCATGCTTCCTCCCACCTGCGCATTTGCCCTGGCATCATCGGGGCTTTCGCGGTACCAAACAAGGTCCACTTATGACAAAGATTATGGAGCCAATTTTTCCGCTCGCGATCGAGCTGCCGCCGCGCGGCTCGCGCAAGCTGCTGAGAACGCTCCATCAGCAGCTGCGCGCCGCCATTCTGGACGGAAGGCTGAAGCCGGAGCTGCGCCTCCCCGCGACCCGCGAGTTCGCCGCGGCCATGGGCGTGTCGCGTAACATCGTCATTGCCGCCTATGAGCAGCTTCTGAGCGAAGGCTACGTTTCGGCTCGGCCCGGTGCGGGGACCTATGTGGCGAATGTGCTGCCGCAAGCCCGCCGCACGATCGCGACCGACGATGCCGGCGCAGAGAGCCGTCTCGGCCGGCTGAACCCGTTCTGGCGATCGCCTCCCGCACTCCCGGAGCCCGGGGAGGCCATGTCCTTCCCGTTCGATTTCCGTATCGGTCTCTCGGACAAGACGCATTTTCCTTACCGCGTCTGGCGACGGCTTTCGGCGAGGGCGCTGCGCGGCATCTCCCGAACGCCCGTTGCTTATGCCGATCCGGCCGGGCAAGCCGATTTGCGCGAAGCGATCGCGCGTCACATTTCGCTCAGCCGCGCGGTCGCTTGCCAGGCCGCAGACGTCGTGGTGACCGTCGGCGCGCAACAAGGCTTCGACTTGCTCGCCCGCATCCTCGTGGCGCCGGGGCAGACGGTGGTCGCCACCGAGGAGCCCGGCTATCCGCCGTCGCGGGCCGCTTTCGCGGCCGCGGGCGCGCGGATTGTGCCCGTACCGGTTGACGGAGAGGGTCTTGCCGTGGAGCGGCTTCCCGCGCGAGCGGGCGTTATCCTGACGACGCCGTCGCACCAGTTCCCGCTCGGCGTCGTCATGTCGACGCCCCGCCGGCAAGCATTGCTCCAGTTTGCCGCGGCGCATCGGGCGGTGGTGATCGAAGACGACTATGACGGCGACTTCCGCTATGGCGGACGGCCGCTCGACGCGCTGCAGGCGCTCGACCGTGGCCGGTCCGTCTTCTACGTCGGCACGTTTTCGAAGAGCCTGTTTCCAGGGCTCCGCCTCGGCTTCGTCGTGCCACCCGCTTGGGCCCTGCCGGCTTTGCTCGCGGCGAAGCAGATCGCCGATTGGCACGGCCCAATCCTGGCGCAGGACACGCTCACGGCGTTTATCACCGAAGGCCACTTGGCGCGCCACATCCGCCGCATGCGCCAAGTCTATGGCGAGCGGCGTTCGATTTTGCTCGAAGCGCTGGGCCGCCACTGTCGCGACCGGCTCGTGCCGATCCCGGGTGAAGTGGGTCTCCATCTCGCGGCACGGCTCGTGGGCCCGGTCGCGGCCGGCGCCGTCGTTGCCGCGGCTGCGGCACGCGGCATCAAGCTTCAGGCGCTGCAGGGCTATGCCGAGAAGGTGAAGGGCGCCGCCAACGGCTTGGCGTTCGGGCTGGGGCTGATCGAAGCGGATCGGATCGACGCCGGTACAAGGGAATTGGCCAAGGTGATAAGGTCCAGCTCCTAGAGCGGTTCCCGGGCAGGCAGAATCGGAAAAGGGATTCC
>JASHUO010000100.1 GCA_030039975.1 Alphaproteobacteria bacterium | reverse complement strand
AATCAGAACATCCGCATCCGGCTGAGGGCGTATGATCATCGCGTCCTCGACCAGTCGACGAGCGAGATCGTCAACACCGCCAAGCGCACCGGTGCGCGGGTGCGCGGCCCCATTCCGCTGCCCACGCGGATCGAGAAGTTCACGGTGCTGCGCTCGCCGCATATCGACAAGAAATCGCGCGAGCAGTTCGAGATCCGCACGCACAAGCGGGTGATCGACATCGTCGATCCGACGCCGCAGACGGTGGACGCGCTGATGAAGCTCGACCTCGCTGCCGGCGTCGATGTCGAGATCAAGCTCTGAGGGATATGTCATGCGGACCGGTCTCATCGCCCAGAAGCTGGGCATGACCCGCCTCTTCACCGACGAAGGCAGCCACGTGCCGGTGACGGTGCTGAAGGTCGACAATTGCCAGGTCGTCGCCGTGCGCACCGACGAGAAGGACGGCTATACCGCGGTCCAGCTCGGCGTCGGCAAGGCCAAGGTGAAGAATGTCAGCCAGCCGATGCGCGGCCATTTCGCCAAGGCGAAGCTCGAGCCCAAGCGCAAGCTGGTCGAGTTCCGCGTGACCAAGGACGGGCTCCTCGAGGTCGGCGTCGAGCTTTCGGCCGAGCATTTCGTCGCCGGGCAGTTCGTCGACGTCGTCGGCACCACCAAGGGCCGCGGCTTCTCGGGCGTCATGCGCCGGCACAATTTCGGTGGCTTGCGCGCCACGCACGGCGTTTCGATCTCGCATCGCAGCCACGGCTCGACCGGGCAGCGCCAGGATCCCGGCAAGGTCTTCAAGAACAAGAAGATGGCCGGCCATTACGGCGATGCGCGCGTGACGACGCAGAATCTCCGCGTCATCGCCACCGATGGCGAGCGCGGCCTCATCATGATCGAGGGCGCGGTGCCCGGCGCCGAGGGCGGCTATGTCCTGGTGAAGGACGCGGCCAAGCGCAAGCCGCCGAAGGGCCTGCCCTTCCCGGCCGCGTTGCGCGCCGCCGCCGCGGCGGCGCCGGCCGAAGGAGGACCGTCGTGAAGCTCAAGGTCACGGATCTCGACAATCAGAGCGTCGGCGATATCGAGCTTGCCGAGGACATCTTCGGCGTGCCCGTGCGCAAGGACATCCTGGCGCGCATGGTCCAATGGCAGCTGGCGAAGCGCCGTGCCGGCACGCACAAGACCAAGGGCATCAGCGAGATACAGGGCACGACCAAGAAGCCGTGGCGGCAGAAGGGCACCGGCCGCGCCCGGCAGGGCAGCCTGCGCTCGCCGCAATTCCGTGGCGGCGCCGTCATCTTCGGTCCGGTCGTGCGCAGCCACGAATTGGGGCTGCAGAAGAAAGTGCGGCGCCTCGCGCTCAAGACCGCGCTCTCCGCCAAGCAGGCCGAGGGCAAGCTGGTCGTGCTCGACAGCGCGGCGCTCGCCGAGCCCAAGACCGCGCCGCTGGCCAAGCGCTTCGAGAAGCTCGGCTGGAACTCGGTGCTGATCATCGGCGGACCGGTGCTGGACGAGAATTTCGCCCGTGCCGCGCGCAACCTGCCCGAGGTCGATGTGCTGCCGCAGCAGGGCGCCAATGTCTACGACATCCTGCGCCGCGACACGCTGGTGCTGACGCGGGATGCCGTCCAACACCTGGAGGCTCGCCTCAAATGAGCAGGTTCCGCTTCATTCCGCGCGAAGAGGCGAAGCTGACGCGCGACCAGATGTACGATCTCGTGCGCTCGCCGGTGATCACCGAGAAGGCGACCATGGGCTCGGAGCACAACCAGGTGACGTTCCGCGTGCCGCTCTCCGCCAACAAGCGCGAGGTCAAGGCGGCGATCGAGGGGCTGTTCAAGGTCAAGGTCACCGCGGTCAACACCATCCGCGTCAAGGGCAAGGTGAAGCGCTTCCGCGGCACCGTCGGCCGGCGCTCCGATTACAAGAAAGCGATCGTCACCCTCGCCGAGGGGCAGAAGATCGACGTGACCACGGGAGTCTGAGGCGATGGCACTCAAGACCTATAAGCCAACCACGCCGGGCCAGCGCCAGCTGATCACCGTCGATCGCAGCGAGCTGTGGAAGGGCCGGCCGGTGAAGGCGCTGACCGAAGGCAAGCGCGAGCAGGGCGGCCGCAACAATCATGGCCGCATCACCCAGCGCTGGCGCGGCGGCGGCCACAAGCAGCGCTACCGCATCATCGACTTCAAGCGTGCCAAGCGCGACATGCCGGCCGAGGTGCAGCGGCTCGAATACGATCCCAACCGCAGCGGCTTCATCGCCCTGCTGCGCTATGAGGACGGCGAACTCGCCTATATCCTGGCGCCGCAGCGGCTGCGGGAAGGCGACAAGGTCGTCTCGGGCGAGCGCGTCGACGTGAAGCCGGGCAACGCCATGCCGATGCGCAACATGCCGATCGGCACGATCATCCACAATGTCGAGATGAAGCCCGGCAAGGGCGGCCAGCTCGCCCGCGCCGCCGGCACCTATGCCCAGCTCGTCGGCCGCGATGCCGGCTATGCGCTGCTGCGCCTCTCTTCGGGCGAGGTGCGGATGGTGCGCGCCGAATGCATGGCGACGATCGGCGCCGTCTCGAACCCCGACAAGCAGAACATCAGCATCGGCAAGGCCGGGCGCAGCCGCTGGCTCGGCCGGCGCCCCTCGGTCCGCGGCGTGGCGATGAACCCGATCGACCATCCGCATGGCGGCGGCGAAGGCCGCACTTCGGGCGGCCGCCATCCCGTGACGCCCTGGGGCAAAGGCACCAAGGGCACGAAGACGCGCAAGAACAAGGCGACCGACCGCTATATCGTGCGGCGTCGCCGGCAGAAGTAACGGAGGGCCAAGTGTCACGCTCAGTTTGGAAAGGCCCGTTCGTCGACGGCTATCTCCTGAAGAAGGCGGAGAAGGCGCGCACGTCCGGCCGCAACGAGATCATCAAGACCTGGTCGCGGCGCTCGACCATCTTCCCGCAATTCGTCGGGCTGACCTTCGGCGTCTATAACGGGCACAAATTCATCCCGGTGCTGGTGACCGAGCATATGATCGGCCACAAATTCGGCGAGTTCGCACCGACCCGCACCTTCCACGGCCACTCCGCCGACAAGAAGGCGGTGCGCACCAAGGTGGCCGCGCCATGAGCAAGAAATCCGCTCCCCGCCGTCTCGCCGAGACCGAGGCCTCGGCCTATGCCCGCGCCCTGAAGGTGAGCGCGCGCAAGCTCAACCTCGTGGCGCAGATGATCCGCGGCAAGAATGCCGCCGTGGCGCTCAACGAGCTCTCCTTCTCGCCGCGCCGCATCGCGCGCGACGTCAAGAAGGTGCTGCAGGCGGCCATCGCCAACGCCGAGAACAACCATCAGCTCGATGTCGACAAGCTCTACGTCAAGGAAGCCAGCGTCGGCCGCGCCTTCGCCATGCGGCGCTTCCACGCGCGCGGCCGCGGCCGCGCCGCCGGCGTCGACAAGTATTTCAGCAATCTGACCGTCGTCGTGCGCGAGCGCGAGGAGCGGCGGCAGGAGGAGCAGGCGTAATGGGCCAGAAGGTCAATCCGATCGGGCTCCGGCTCGGCATCAACCGCACCTGGGATTCGCGCTGGTTCGCGCGCAAGGAATATGGCGGCTTGCTGCACGAGGATCTGAGGCTGCGCAAGTTCCTGACCGAGCGGCTGCAGCAGGCCGGGGTCTCGCGCATCGTCATCGAGCGCGCCGCCAAGAAGACGCGCATCACCATCCACTCGGCGCGGCCCGGCGTCGTCATCGGCAAGAAGGGCGCCGATATCGAGAAGCTGCGCCAAGACATCGCCAAGATGACCAACAGCGAGGTCAGCCTCAACATCGTCGAGATCCGCAAGCCCGAGATCGACGCCAAGCTGATCGCCGACGGCATCGCCCAGCAGCTCGAGCGCCGCGTCGCCTTCCGCCGCGCCATGAAGCGCGCCGTGCAATCGGCCATGCGCCTCGGCGCGCTCGGCATCCGCATCAACTGCTCCGGCCGGCTCGGTGGCGCCGAGATCGCGCGCATGGAGTGGTATCGCGAGGGCCGCGTGCCGCTGCACACGCTGCGCGCCGATGTCGATTTCGGCTACGGCACGGCCAAGACCACCTACGGCACCTGCGGCGTCAAGGTCTGGGTGTTCAAGGGCGAAGTGCTGGCGCACGACCCGATGGCGCAGGACAAGCGCGCCGCCGAGCAGAACCAGGCGCGGGTCTGAGAGGGACCGACGTACCATGCTGTCACCCAAGCGCACCAAATACCGCAAGGCGCATAAGGGCCGCATCCACGGCGACGCCAAAGGCGGCACCGCGCTCAACTTCGGCAATTACGGCCTGAAGGCGGTCGAGCCCGGCCGCGTCACCGCGCGCCAGATCGAGGCGGCGCGGCGCGCCATCACGCGCCACATCAAGCGCGTCGGCCGCGTCTGGATCCGCATCTTCCCGGACGTGCCGGTGTCGGTGAAGCCGGCCGAGGTGCGCATGGGCAGCGGCAAGGGCACGCCGGAATTCTGGGTCTGCCGCGTCAAGCCCGGCCGCATCATGTTCGAGCTCGACGGCGTTCCCGGCCCGATCGCGCGCGAGGCCTTCGATCTCGCTTCGGCGAAGCTGCCGATTTCCACCCGCGTCGTGACCCGCTTGGGCGAGGAGGCGATATGAAAGCCGGGGATGTCCGCGCCAAGACCGAGGACGAGCTCAAGGGCGAGCTCGAGCGGCTGGCCAAGGAGCGTTTCAACCTGCGCTTCCAGAAGGCGAGCGGACAGCTCGAGAACACGGCGCGCGTGCGCCAGGTGCGGCGCGACATGGCGCGCATCAAGACCATTCTGGCCGAACGCGCGCGCGCATAGGGAAAGAGAACAGCGATGCCGAAGCGGATCCTTCAAGGCGTGGCGATGAAAGACGCACGGGACAAGACCGTCATCGTGCGCGTCGAACGCCGCGTCATGCACCCCGTCTACAAGAAGTTCATCATGCGCTCGAAGAAATATGCGGCGCATGACGAGCACAATCTGGTGAAGGGCGGCGAGACGGTGCGCATCGAGGAGAGTCGGCCGATCTCCAAGCGCAAGCGCTGGGTGGTGCTGGGCGCGGGCGCCGCGGCGGAGACGGCGTCGCCTCCCGCAGCGGCCGAGAAGAAGCCGGCAGCGAAGAAGCCGGCAAAGCCGCGCGCGCCGAAGAAGCGCGCCGCCGCCGAAGCCGGCGCGCAGGGGTGACGTGTCATGATTCAGATGCAGACCAATCTCGATGTCGCCGACAATTCCGGTGCGCGGCGCGTCCAGTGCATCAAGGTGCTGGGCGGCTCCAAGCGCAAGACGGCGACGGTCGGCGACGTCATAGTCGTCTCGGTCAAGGAGGCGATTCCGCGCGGCCGCGTCAAGAAAGGCGACGTGCACCAGGCGGTGATCGTGCGCACGGCCAAGGAGATCCGGCGGCCCGATGGCAGCTCGATCCGCTTCGACCGCAACGCCGCGGTGCTGATCTCGAAGCAGGGCGAGCCGATCGGCACGCGCATCTTCGGTCCGGTGACGCGCGAGCTGCGCGCCCGCAAATTCATGAAGATCGTCTCGCTCGCGCCTGAGGTGCTCTGAGATGAAGTTCAAGATCAAGAAGGGCGACAAGGTCGTCGTCATCACCGGCCGGGACAAGGGCAAGTCCGGCGAGGTGCTGCGCGTGGTGCGCGCCGAGAACCGCGTCGTGGTGCAGGGCGTCAACATGGTGAAGCGCCACACCCGGCCCGGCCCCGGCCAGTCCGGCGGCATCGTCGAGAAGGAGGCGGCGATCCACGTCTCCAACGTCGCCCATATCGATCCGAAATCCAGCAAGCCGACGCGGGT
>JASHUO010000099.1 GCA_030039975.1 Alphaproteobacteria bacterium | reverse complement strand
TGCTCTTGTCGGGCCACAATGATGCGATGCTGGCGCTCTCGATCTTCGGCGAGAACTTCACCGGCGGTTTGGCGTCGGCCGCCTTCGTCGCTTATCTCTCGGGGCTGTGCAGCCTTGCTTTCACCGCGACGCAATACGCGCTGTTCTCGTCGATCGCGGCGGTGCCGGTCCGGCTGCTCGCCGCGCCGGCGGGGTGGCTCGTCGACCGCCTCGACTGGATTCCCTTCTTCCTCGTCGCCACCGCGGCGTGCCTGCCGAGCCTCGCGCTGCTGCTCTGGATCATGCGACGGCGCGAAGGCGCGCCGGTGCTGGTGCAATAAGCGCGTCTCGATCTTGGACTAGCCGATGCGGAGCAGCCAGGCGCGATTCTCGTTGAGCCAGTCGCGATGGCGCTCGACATCGGGCACCAGCTTGTCGACCAGCCTCCAGAAGCGCGCCCCGTGGTTCATCTCGACGAGATGCGCCACCTCATGCGCCACGACGTAGTTCAGCACCGGCTCGGGCGCCATGACGAGGCGCCAGGAGAACGCCATGTTGCCATTGGCCGAGCAGCTGCCCCAGCGCGTCGTCGTGTCGCGCACGCTGATGCGCCCGACCTGGCGGTCGAGGCGGAGCGAGAGGCGGCGGGCGCGGCGGCCGAACTCCTCGCGCGCCCGCTCCTTGAGGAAATCGCGGACCCGCCGGGCCAGATGCACCGCCTCGCCCGTGACGCGGATCTCGCCATCGGCCAACCAGACCGGGCCATGGTCGCGCGAGCGCGCGACTCGGCGGATGCGGTGGGGAACGCCGAGGATCGGCACCTTCTCGCCTTCGGCGAAGGTCACCCGCGGCGGCAGCGCCGCCAGCCGATCTTCAACCCATTCGCGATTGGAATTGAGGAAATTCAATGCCCGCGGGAGCGGGGTCCGGGGCGGCAGCACCAGCTCGACCGCGTCGCCGACAGCATCGATCTTGAGCGCCAGCCGCCGCGCTCGTCGGCTCAGCCGCACCCGCACCGGTACTTTGCCGACGCGCTGGGCGAGCTGCCGGGGCAGGGGCATGCGGAAGGGGGCCGCGGTCTTCACACCTTTGTAAATACCCTGTCCCGAGGTTCTCCGGCAAGTGGCGAACACGCTTAACAAAAAGCCGCGACAGGCGTGGTAAACTTCCTTAACCGCGGCCGGTCACGTCGGCTTCACAAGTCTGTCACAATTCGGCAAGGTCTTGCGCATTAGAACGTCGACGCCGCCGCAGCGGTGAATCGGGGGAGGATAGAAGGATGTCTTTCGTGAGACGCGCGTTGTTCGCCGTGGCGCTCGCACTGCTCGCCGCGCCGGCGGCGCTGGCTCAGTCGGCGCCGATCGAAATCCAGTGGTGGCATGCGATGACCGGCGTCAATGGCGAGCTGGTCAACAAAATGGCCGACGAGTTCAACCAGTCGCAGAAGCAATACAAGGTCGTGCCGGTCTACAAGGGCGGCTATGCCGACGTGATGCAGGCGGCGATCGCAGCATTCCGTGCCGGCGACCCGCCGGCGATCGTGCAGATTTTCGAGGTCGGCACCGCGACGATGATGGCGGCGAAAGGCGCGGTGAAACCGGTCTATCGCCTCATGGCCGATGCCGGCGAAAAATTCGATCCCAAGGCCTATCTGCCGGCGGTCACCGCGTATTTCAGTACGGCGGACGGCAAGATGCTGTCGCTGCCGTTCAACACCTCGACGGCCATTCTCTATTACAACAAAGACGCCTTCACCAAAGCAGGGCTCGATCCGTCGAAGCCGCCCAAGACTTGGCCTGAGCTCTTCGCCGATGCCAAGAAGATCCGCGCGGCGGGATATCCCTGCGGCTTTACCAGCTCGTGGATCTCCTGGATCCAGATCGAGCAGTTCAGCGCCTGGCACAACCTGCCGATCGGCACCAAGGCGAACGGCATGGACGGCACCGACACGGTGTTTGAGTTCAACAATCCGACGGTCGTGCGCCACATCCAAAATCTCGCCGAGGCGGAAAAGGACAAGACCTTCGACTACGGCGGCCGCACCACCGAGCCCGATCAGAAATTCGTCAGCGGTGAATGCGGCATGACGCTCAACTCTTCGGCCTATTACGGGCTCGCCAAGGCGGGCGCGAAATTCCCCTTCGGCCTCGGTGAGCTGCCCTATTATCCCGACGTCAAAGGCGCGCCGCAGAACTCGATCATCGGCGGCGCGAGCCTCTGGGTGATGAGCGGCAAGACGGCGAAAGAGTACAAGGGCGTCGCCGAGTTCCTCAGCTTCCTGTCGACGACGCCGCAGCAGGTGCGCTGGCACGAAACGACGGGCTATCTGCCGATCACCAAAGCGGCCTATGAGGCGACCAGGGCGAGCGGCTTCTATGAGAAGAATCCGGGCCTCGATCTGCCGATTATCCAGATGACGGGGAAGCCGCCGACGGAGAATTCGCGCGGCCTGCGCTTCGGCAACTTCCTGCAGATCCGCGACATCATCGCCGAAGAGCTCGAAGGCGCGTTCTCGGGCAAGGAGACCGCGCAGCAAGCGCTCGACCACGCGGTGCGGCGCGGCAACGTCCTGCTGCGCCAATTCGAGGCCGCATCGAAGTAGGCAGGCTGGTGGCGAGCGCTGGAAACACCCCCCTCCCTAACCCTCCCCCTCAAGGGGGGAGGGGATTGCAACGAAGCTGGGCCCAAACTCCCTCCCCCCTTGAGGGCGAGGGAGGGGTGGGGGGCACGCCCTAACCCATGCAGCGGCGCGTCGTCTTTCGCGGCAAGACCCTTCCCTATCTCCTGGTGGCGCCGCAGCTCGCGGTGACCGTCGTCTTCTTCTTCTGGCCGGCGGCGCAGGCGTTCTGGCAATCGGTGCATCGCGAGGATCCCTTCGGCCTCTCCTCGCATTTCGTCGGTCTCGCCAATTTCGCGGCGGTGCTCGCCGATCCGGATTACGTCGATGCCATTCTGCGCACCGCCTTCTTCAGCCTCGCGGTCACCGTGCTGGTTCTGATGCCGTCGCTGCTGCTGGCGGTGATGGCGGATCGGGTGGTGAAAGCCGCAGCCACGTACAAGACCATGCTGCTGCTGCCCTATGCGGTGGCTCCGGCCGTTGCCGGCGTGCTGTGGCTCTTTCTCTTCTATCCCGGCGTCGGCCCGCTCGCCTTTGCGCTGCACGCTCTCGGCGTCGACTGGAACTATCTGCTCAATGGCGCCCAGGCGATGGCGCTCATCATCGTCATCGCCGCCTGGAAGCAGATCAGCTACAACTTCCTCTTCTTCCTCGCCGGGCTGCAGTCGATCCCGCGCTCGCTGCTCGAAGCGGCGGCGATCGACGGCGCCGGCGGCGCGCGGCGCTTCTGGACCATCGTCTTCCCGCTGCTGTCGCCCACCGTCTTCTTCCTCGTCGTCGTCGACATCGTCTACGCCTTCTTCGATACCTTCGGCGTCATCCGCAGCGTCACTGCCGGCGGCCCCGGCAAGTCGACCGAGATCCTGGTCTACAAGGTCTATTACGACGGCGTCGTCGCGCTCGATCTCGGCGGCTCCGCGGCGCAATCGGTCATTCTCATGGCGATCGTGGTGGCGCTCACCGCGCTCCAGTTCCGCTATGTCGAGCGCAAGGTGCATTACTGATGCGGGAGCGCGCGGCATCGCGAGCGCTTTTCCCGCACCTCATCCTCTGGGGCGGCCTCCTCCTCGTCGCCTTCCCGATCTATATGACCTTTGTCGCGTCGAGCCTGACGCCGCAGCAGATCCTCGCCGGCATGCCGCTGCTGCCGGGCTCGCACCTCATCGACAATTACCGCAGAACGCTCTTCGAAGGCGTTGCCGCCACCAGCGGCGAATCGGTGGCGCGGATGCTGTGGAACACGCTGGTGATGGCGCTCATCATCGCCATCGGCAAGATCGCGATCTCGCTGCTCTCCGCCTATGCCGTGGTCTTCTTCCGCTTTCCGCTGCGCATGATCATCTTCTGGATGATCTTCGTCACCTTGATGCT
>JASHUO010000098.1 GCA_030039975.1 Alphaproteobacteria bacterium | reverse complement strand
GTCGGGAGTGCTCTTAGCATGCCCGCGGCGCTTTTGCAGCGCGGGTCTGTCCGGGCTGGTGCAGCTCAGCTACCGAAGCGCGTTTAGCAACAACTCAGCTTTCCCTGCCGCCTTACCCGCGAAAGCGGGCATCCAGGAGGTTCAGGCCCGATGACCGATGCGCACGGCTCTGGGTCCCCGCTTTCGCGGGGACGGCGGAAAAGACACTGGAATCGCAGTGTTTTTTGAGATGTGTACGTACCCTAGCGCTTTCGCGGGGACGGCGCCAAAGAAGTTGGCAACGCAGCGTTCTTCCTGTTTTGGGACGCGTGCCGCCGCTCAGCCCGCGGTCAGCACGTGCCTGACCTTGGCGCCCAGGCTCGCGGCAGTGAAGGGCTTGACGATGAGCTCGACGCCGGGGTCGAGCCGGCCTTGATGGACGATGGCGTTGCGGGCGTAGCCGGTGGTGAAGAGCACCTTGAGATCGGGCCGCCGGCGCAGCGCTTCGTCGGCGAGCTGGCGGCCATTGAGCCCGCCGGGCAGGCCGACATCGGTGAAGAGCAGACGGATGCCCGGCTCCGCCTCGAGCAGCCGCAGCGCCGCCGGGCCTTCCGGCGCCTCGACGACGCGATACCCCAGCTTGCGCAGGATATCGGCGCTGTAGCTGCGCACATCGGCATCGTCCTCGACGAGGAGAATGGTGTCGCCCGACACCGGCAAGGGCAGAGGGCCCGGCTCCGCCTCGGCTTCGCTGGCGGCGTCGGCCGCGGTGAGCCGCGGCAGGTACAGCTTGATGGTCGTTCCCTCGCCGGGCTCGCTGTAGATCTTCACATGGCCGCCCGATTGCTTGACGAAGCCATAGACCTGCGGCAGGCCGAGCCCGGTGCCCTGGCCGATCTCCTTGGTGGTGAAGAAGGGCTCGAAGGCCTTTTCGGCGATCTCCGGCGACATGCCGCTGCCGGTATCGGAGACCGCGATCAGCACGTATTGCCCGGGCTGCACATCCTCATGCGCCTCGGCATAGCCTTCGTCGAGAAAGGCGTTCGCCGTCTCGATGGTGAGCTTGCCGCCGCGCGCCATGGCGTCGCGCGCATTGACCGCGAGGTTGAGGAGGGCGTTCTCGAGCTGATTGGGGTCGGCGAGGGTGCGCCAGAGCCCGCCGGCTAGCACCGTTTCGATCAGAATGCCCTCACCGAGCGAGCGGCGCAGCAGCTCTGACATGCCGGCGACGAGACGATTGATTTCGAGCGGTCGCGGCTCGAGCGGTTGGCGCCGGGCGAAGGCGAGGAGGCGGTGGGTCAGCGTCGCGGCGCGGCCGGCGGCGCGCATGATCGCCGCCGCCATGCGCTGCGCCTCGGCATCCTCCGGCAGATGCGGCTTCAGATTGTCGAGATTGCCCATGATCACGGTGAGCAGATTGTTGAAGTCATGGGCGACGCCGCCGGTGAGCTGGCCCACGGCTTCCATTTTCTGCGCCTGGCGCAGCTGCTCCTCGATGCGGCGCCGCTCGGTGGTGTCGCGCAGGAACGCGAACCCGCCGATGATGCTGCGGTCGGGGGCGTAGAGCGGCGCGAAATCGGCGTCGTAGAAGCCGCTCCTGCCCGGCTCGGGGAATTTGTAGGGCTGATCGCGCAAGGTCGTGCGCCGGCCTTCCAGGGTGGCGCGCCAGGCCGCCTCGATCCTGCTGCCGACGAGCTCGGGCGAGGTGTCGTAGAAGCTGCGTCCGAGCAGGCGCTGGCGCGGGATCCCCGACATCGCCTCCATCGCCGGGTTCCAGGCGATGTAGCGCATCTGCTTGTCGAAGCCGACGATGGCTTCGGGGCCGCTCTCGATCAACAGCTCGGAGAGCTGACGCTCATGCCGTGCCGCTTCCTCGGCGCGCTTGCGCAGGGTGATGTCGATGGTGATGGTGATGGTACGGACGAAATTGCCCGCGGCGTCGTGCTCCAGGTAGGTGGAGACCAGCGCGTCGAACACCTCACCGGACTTTTTGACGAATTGCCGCTCGACATCGCGCAGCGCGCCGCGATCCAGCATCTCCTGCCAGCGCGCATCGTGCAGCCCGGCGTCGCCGCCGCCGGCATGAAATTCCGCCATCTTCCGGCCGATCACCTCCTCGCGCCGATAGCCGTAGAGATCGAGCCAGTGCTCGTTGGCGTCGATGATGCGGCGCTCAGCGTCGAGCGAGTGCATCGGCACCGGCGCCTTGCGGAAGAGGGCACGCTGGCTCTCCTCGCTGGCGCTGAGGCGCTGATTGGCGTCGGCGAGATCGCGCGTGCGCTCGTCAACGCGGTGCTCGAGCTCGTCGTTGACGCGGCGCAGCGTCTCTTGCGCCTGCCGCATGTCGTCGATGTCGACGGCCGTGCCGAGCCAGGCGACGATCTTGCCGTCGCGCCGCAGCGGTGCGTTGCGGATGATGTGCCAGCGATAGGCGCCATCATGGCGCCGGATGCGGCATTCGACGACGTACGGGCTGTCGTTGAGCACGCCTTCGAGCCGCGCCCGCGCCAGCCTGGCCTGGTCATCGGGATGTTGCAGCGCGGTGCGCGCCGCCGGGTCAAGGCCGATGGGATGACCGACGTAATCGATGAAGTAGCGATTGTAATACTCGGCAATGCCGTCATTGCGGATGACGAAGGCGATCTGCGGCATCGCCTCGAGCATGGTGCGGAAACGCTCCTGGCTGTCGCGCAGCGCCGCTTCGCGTCGCTTGTCCTCGGTGATGTCGAGGCTGACGCCGATCATGCGCACGGGTTTGCCGGCCTCGTCGAAGAGGGCACGGCCACGCGCGCCGACCCAGCGCTCGGGCGCGGCGGCGACCCGGTAGTCGACGCGATAATCGCCGCCGATCGCGGGATCGCGCGCGCGCCGATGCGCCGTGTCGACCCGCTCGCGATCATCGGGATAGACGGAGGCGAGCAGCGCCTCGTAACTCGGCTGCGCTTCCGGCGGAACGCCCATCAGCGCCCTTGCCTGGTCGGTCCAGCTGCGCTCGCCGGTCACCATGTCGTAGTCCCAGATGCCGAAACCGGCCGCCTCCATGGCGAGGCGCAACTGAACGGTGCTACGCCTCTGCGCCTCGATGGCGGTCTTCTCGTCATGGATGTCGCGCCAGGAAATACCGATGGTTCCGTCCGGGAGAGGCGAGACGCGCATCCGCAGCCAGCGCCGCGTTGCCGGCCAGAGCAGGTCGCATTGCCCAGGCGCGCCCCCGCCGCGGCGCAGCTGGCGCTCCGCCGCGGTACCGGCGAGCCACGGCAGAGAGCGCCACAGCTCGCGACCGAGAAGCCGTTCGGGCGCGGCCCGCCACAGCGCCGCGGCGCGCCGGTTGAGGCGGAGAATGCGCCACTCTTCGTCGACGACGCAAAACGCGTCGGCGATGTTTTCCAGCGCCTGCGCGACGCGCCCGGCATAGCCGCTCCGGGTGGAGGCTTTGAGCCCCGCCCGGCGACGGCCCGGCGGACGGGTCCTGCGGCCTCGATTGCGCGTCACCATTTTTCAGCGCGATTGTCGCGCAACCCTGACGGGCCTGCCAAGGGGCCACGCCGCGTCGCCGCGTCACGGTCCGCGCCGCCCGCGAAATGACACGCGCTGTGGCTCAGCGCACCAAGACCTCGCCGGTCATGCCAGCCCAGTCATGGTCGGCGCAGCTGAAGGGATAGCGCCCGGCGGCGGGCGCGATGAAGCGCAACTCCCGGCGCTCCCCCGGTTTCACCACGACCGCTTTGCCGCTGGCATCGAGGATACTGGGGTTTTCGATCGTGCTCGCGGCGATCAAGGCGGGCGCGGTGAATTCGTGCACTTCTGCGCCGCGATTATCGAGCACCAGGCGATAGAGCGCGCCCGGCCGCAAGGTGAGGTGGTCGGGGATGAAGCGGTATTCGACCATGCCCAGCTCGATCGTCGTCGGCGCTGCCGGATCCGCCCGGCCGGGCGACGCCAACGATGCCAGCAACCCCGTCAGCACGGCGCGGCGGGCAAGTCGTGCCGGCGCCGGGGCGAGGGGAGCCGCTGCCGGCTCCCCTCCGTTCCTCATGGCGTGATCTGGCCGCGAATCTCGCCGCCCTTGTTCTGCGCCGTATGGATGTTGACGTAGTCCTTGCCGGCCATGAGGTCGGCCATCTGCGCATCCGTCAGCACGGCGGAGCCTTGGATCGGGCTGGCCGTGCCGCTGGCGGCGATGTTGACGACAACGCCGGCATTGGCGCCGGGTGTCGCAGGACCATGGATATGCGCCGCCGCCGCCGGACCGGTGAGGCCGCTATAGCTGACGTTCCATGAGACTTTCCGGCTGTCCGGGTCGACGGTGAACTCGGCGCTGCCTTGACCGCTGCTGGTGGTCGGCGGCACCTCTTGCGCGCCGCTGAGCGTGGCATGATAGGTTTTCATCATTCCGACCGTGTTGCTATCGCTGGCGCAGCCGGCGAGCAGGCCGGCGGCGGCAAGAACCAAGGTCAAATGGTGGTAAGTCCGCATCGTTTCTCTCCTCCCTCCAGGGCGTCCCTGCGCCCAGCCTCCTCTACCACAGCACAGCCAGGGTCAGGGCCGAGACGGCGCTACCTTCACGACAAGTTGAGCCCCGTGAGATCAGCGGCGCCGTTCGAGCGCAGAGAAGGGGCAGGGCAACCGCATTTGTTGCCACGCCCGCGGCAGGAAGGGATTCACCACGCAGGCGGTGAGGCAGTGAGGAAAGAAGTGCTGGTGCGCTTCGCGTGCCAATACCCTTGATCTTCTCATCGCGTCACTGCCTCGGTGGTCTATCTTCAACAGCTTCGGCCCGCGCCTGCGGGAGCCCCGGGAGCCCCCGCGCGGTGCTTTGCGGCGGCGCAGCGCGGAATGCGCGTCGGCCCCCGTTTTCGAGCGCCCCGACGGGTTGCAAGATGACTCAAAGAAACCCACATATATCGCAGATTTTTTGAGGCTTTTTTCGGGTGCGGCGAAACCGCCCCGGAGGTCGGATTGAAACCTCCCGGCGTTGTTCGGCTGCGCGAAATAAGCTAAACTTGTC